>JBEDKU010000576.1:0-7005 GCA_041172045.1 Verrucomicrobiota bacterium
GCAAGTGCGCGTACATCGAGTGCAACGGCCGCCCGTCCGCGGCGGTGTGCGCGATGACGACCAGTTTCCCCCATCCCTGCGATGGTTCGCCGGTGTAAACCACGAGTCCGTCCGCCGTGGAGAAAACGGGATCGCCGAGGTCGGTGTTCATTCCGCCGATGCCGTTGAGGTCGTCGCCGGTGTGGTGGCCGCCCCGCTTGGCGTTCATTTCCCAAAATTTCTGGGCGTTGTAAACGAGGCCGCCGTGCTCGGACCCGAGCGGCGGGTCGAAGCGCAGCGCGCGGGGGATTTGCGCGGTCTGCCAGGCGGATAGAAAATGGAAACGATGGTCCGGCGCGCCGTTGGCAGGCATCGCCAGCGGGGAATCCCCGTCGATCTCCGCCAGCGGGCGCCTGATCGCAAACACCGCGGCACCCGCCAGCGCGGCGATGACGAGGAGGATTAAAAAACGAGACGGTCGGATGCGCACGGCAGTGGATACTGGGAATGCGCGTGTAAAACTTCAAGAGCCACCTTCATTCGGTCCGGTACGTGATCGTCCGCGGCCCGCGGTGGGGCGAACTGCCGCAGCACTCTTGATTGGATCCCGTGGACGGCGTTCAGCCTGCTGGCGGAGAGCCGACTACCGTCCATGCCGCAGCAGGCTGCGGGCATCACAGCGGCAGCAGGCTGCCGTCAGTCCACGATTGTGGCCGTTCTCCGTACGGTTGAATTGGAGTGACGGAGTCCGGGCGGTCTTACGTCGGCTGCTCGCCGCGGGCCATCACGACCTTGCCGGTGCGGACGGTCTCGATGATTTCAAACTGCGAGAACATGCTGATGGCGGCGTCGATCTTGGAGGAATTTCCGGAAACGAGGGCGATCATCGAGGTGGGCGAGAGATCGACGGTTTTGCCGCCGAAGTGCTCGATGATTTGCAGCGCCTGCGTCTGTTGGGACTCGCTGGCGAGGAACTTGACCATGATGAGTTCTTTCACGACGGCGTCGGCGTCGGTGTGCTCCGAGCAATGGATCACGTCGATGAGCTTGCCGACCTGCATGATGATTTGCGAGAGGCCCTGCGGGTCACCGGAGATGCCGATGGTCATGCGGGAGAAGTTCGCGTTGCGGCCTTCGGAGACGACGAGTGAGTCGATGTTGAAGCCGCGGCGGGAGAAGACCTGGCAGATCCGCATCAGCACGCCGGGCTCGTTGCTGACGAGCACGGAGAGCGTGTGGGTCGGACCGCGCGGGATGGCGGGGGCCGGGATGGGAGTGTCGGTGGTGACGATGGTCTGGGGCATGGGATGGAGATTTGAGAGTTGAAATTTCAGATTTGAGCCGCCGGGCGGATCACGTGGAACCGACGGGTTTGGCCATCTTGGTTTTCGGAGCTTCGGTGATCATGTCTTCGAGGGCGGCCCCGGCGGGGATCATCGGGAAGACGTTGTCGGTTTTGACGCACTCGGCGTGGATGAGGATGGGGCCGTCATTGTAGGCGAGGGCCTTTTCCAACTGCTTGGTGACGTCGGCCGGGCGCTTGATGTGCACGGACGGGATACCGTAGGCGGCGGCGAGTTTGCAGAAATCCGGGTTGCCGACGAGGTCCACGCCGGAGGTGCGGTCATCGTAGAACAGTTCCTGCCACTGGCGGACCATGCCGAGGTAGTGGTTGTTGAGCACGACGATCTTGATCGGCAGCTTGTGGATCGCGGCGGTGGCGAGTTCGAACAAGGTCATCTGGAATCCGCCGTCGCCGGAGATGGAAATGACCATTTTATCCGGGCAGGCGAGCTGCGCGCCGATGGCGGCGGGGAAGCCGAAGCCCATGGTGCCGGCACCGCCGGACGAGAGCCAGTGGTAGGACTCGTGGTTCTTGTAAAACTGCGCCGCCCACATCTGGTGCTGGCCGACGTCGGTGGAGACGATGGCCTTGCCCTCGGTGAGTTGATAGAGTTCGTCGATGACCTGCTGCATGCGGAGGCCGCCCTGCTTTTTGTAGGTGAGCGGGTATTTCTTTTTGTAGCCGTCGAGTTTCGCGATCCACTCGGTGGTTTCGAGCGGGCCGATTTTCTCGTTGATCTCGCTGAGCGCGGCCTTGGCGTCTCCGACGATTTCCACGTGGGCGCGGACCATCTTGCCCATTTCGGCGGGGTCGATGTCGATGTGGATGATGTTGGCGGTGGCGCAGAATTTCGACGGCTGGCCGATGATGCGGTCATCGAATCGCGAGCCGACGTTGATCAGCAGGTCGCACTCGACCATCGCTTTGTTGGCGTAGGCGGTGCCGTGCATGCCGAGCATGCCGAGCGAGAGCGGGTGGTTCTCCGGGAAAACGCCCTTGCCGAGCAGCGTCGTGGTGACGGGGCAGTTCAGCGTTTCCGCCAGGTGCATGAGCTCCTTGTCGGCGCGGGCGATCATGCAGCCTTGGCCGGCGAGGATCACCGGGCGCTTGGCGTTGGCGATCATGTCGGTGGCGCGCTTGATGGCCTTCGGGCAGATTTCGAAAGCGCTGGAGGGATCGTAGCCGGGAAGGTTGAACGGCGGGTTCATTTCACCGGAGAACGGGCCTTGGGAAATGTCCTTCGGCACGTCGATGAGCACCGGACCGGGACGGCCGGTGGTGGCGATGTGATAGGCCTCGCGGGCGATCCGTGGCAGGGCGTTGGTTTCCTTCACCAGGTAGTTGTGCTTCACCACCGGGATGGTGATGCCGAAAATGTCGGCTTCTTGGAACGCGTCCTTGCCGAGCATCCAGGTCACCGTCTGGCCGGTGATCACGAGCATCGGCACCGAGTCCATCATCGCGGTCATCAGACCGGTGACGGTGTTGCCAGCGCCGGGGCCGGAAGTCACGAGCACGGCGGCCGGGCGGCCGGTGGCGCGGGCATAACCGTCCGCCATGTGGACGGCACCTTGTTCGTGGCGGACGAGGATGAACTTCATCTTGGTTTTGACCGTCTCAAGCGCGTCGAAAATCGGAATCGCCGCTCCGCCGGAGTAGCCGAAAATGTATTCGATGCCGAGGTCATCGAGCGTCTTGATGAGCGCTTGTGCGCCGTCCATTTGATTTTTGCTCATGAAATTACAGGTTAACGGGCGAAACATGGGTCGTGATCGCGATCAGATCAATCTAAAATTGGCGAAATTTCGACAACATTGAGAAAACATCCGGTGAGACTTCGCGAAGTTTGGTGGATTTCCGAGATATTGCCCAAACTTGCAGAAAGAATTTCCAAAACCCGGCGTCCGGAAGATGCGGAATTTCCCGGATTGCGTCCGAAGTGATTTCCGACAAGGTTTTCCGCGTTGGGAATGACAATCGCAGCTTCATCCGGACGGCGGGGGGACGGTCGCCTGTGGGCGTTCGCGCTCGGGCTGTCGCTGTTGTTGAACGGAGGAATCCTGCTGCTGGCGGGATTGGCGTCGTTGAAATCGCAGCAATTCCGCAAGGAGCACCCCGTCGCGGCACCAGTGCCGGCTGAGACTACGGTGATGATTTTTCCGGACATTGCCAAGGGTGGTGCCAGCCCGGAGCCGCCACCACCTGCCACGGTCTCGCCGGAATATGTTCGAACCTCCGAGGACCAGGCCGCGGCTCGTCCTGAAAAAGCTCCGTTCATCGGCGAGCGGGACACTCAGGCCACCAGTGACCGCGCACCGGATCCGACCGCGCCCGCGCTGCCGTCCCAGTCAGGCATCGCGCCGAAGAACCCCGGAGATTTGGAAACCACCGAGAGTCGCTATCAAGACGGCCGCATGGAGAGCAATCAACCGGCGAAACCCCAGGAGCCGGTGATTTCCAAGCCGACCCCGCCAACTCCGACTCCGGATCCGGCGCTTGCCGATAACCCCGCTCCCGGAGAAACCCAGGAAGCTCCCGGCAAGGATGATTCCAAATCCACTCCCTCGCCCCGCGAGGCCCTGATGGAAGGTCCGAATCCGGTGGACGTCCCGGTTCCCCTCGACAGCCCGAAATCCGCCGAGATCAAACCCACTCCGCCGAAAAGCCCCAAATCCGGCAAGCCCGCGCCGGCACCCGCCGAGCTTCCCAAGCCCGCCGTCGCCAAGTCCGCGACCGATCCCGGCTTCCGCGGCTACCAGCGCAAGACCGCCATCGTCGGCTCCATTTCGCGCACCGGCCGCAGCGCGCTCGATGTCGCGGACACGCCGCTCGGCCGCTACCAGGCGATCATCAGCCGCGCCGTGGAGCAGGAATGGCAGCGGAACTGCGTGCGTCACCGCGATTTCATCACCCCCGGCTTCCTCACCGTCCGCTTTTTCGTCGAGACCAGCGGCAAGGTGCGCACCGTCCAGTTTGTGGGTAGCATGGAGACCGGCGAGGTGCAGAAAGGCTTCACCCTCAATTCCATCCGTAACGCCGGCATCCCGCCCATGCCCGCCGCCCTGAAAAAGGACTTCGAAAAGGAACCGCTCGAACTCATCTTCAACTTCTATTTCTAACCAACCATGACCATCGAAAACCTCGGGCAACTCGCCGCAACCAACGCATCCGGCGGCTTCCGCGTCGCTTGGGACTTCTTGCAGAAGGGCGGCGTCTTCATGATTCCGCTCGGTCTCACCTCCGTCGCCGGAGTGATGGCCATCCTCTATAAATTCCTGTCCCTTTCCACCCGCCGCGTGATTCCCCCGCCGCTGGTGCGGGAGCTGGAGCAATTTCAAACACGCATCATCACCGACAATGTCGAGCCGCTCATCCGGAAGGTGAACGATGGCGATAGCACCCTCGCCCGGCTCTCCGCCGTGGTCCTCAAACATCGCGGCAAGCACCGCGGCGACATCACCCACGCCGTGGAATCCGCCGCCCGCGAGGAAACCGTCCACCTCCACGCCGGCATCGGCGTGCTCGACACCATCATCACCATCGCCCCGCTGCTCGGGCTCCTCGGCACCGCCTCCGGACTGGTGCGGATTTTCCAAGGACTCGGCGACAATTCCGACCACCTCGCCATCGCCCGCGGCATTTCGGAAGCTCTGACCACGACCATCGTCGGACTCGCCATCGCCGTGCCCTGCGTGATCGCCCACGGATACTTCATCCGTCGCATCGAAATGCTCACCGCGCGGCTGGAGTCCACGCTCACCGATCTTTCCCACGCCTGCGAGAAGCCCACTCCGAACTCGTAACCCGCCATGCGTTTCCACCGCCTCAAGACCACCCGCAGCCAGGTCGCGGTCATTCCGATGATCGACATCCTCTTTGTGCTGCTGGTGTTTTTCATCGTCTCCACCGCGTTCAAGAAACCGCGCGACGTGCTGCGCATCGAGCTGCCGACCGTCCGTGAAATTCCATCCGACACGGTGGGCGACGTCCGCTCCACCATCGCCCTCGACGCGGCGGGAAACATCACTCTGGATTCACTCAAGGTTCCGGACGGACTGCTCGAGTCCTATCTCGCGGCCTATCAGACGCAGAACCCCGGGCGCAAACTCGAACTGGAAGCGGACAAAAGCGTCCCTCTCGAGAGGCTCCTCAAAGTCTGGGAATCCCTGACGAAAGCCGGCATCCCGATCAAAGACGTCCCCGCCCGCATCAAAGTCTCCAAATGAAAACTCCAAAAACCATGCACCGCACCGCCCTCCTGTTTCTCTCGCTCACCGCGCTCGTCAGCGCCCAGTGGGTCAACCTCTGGCCCGCCGCCGCTCCCGGCGCCAACCCCCGTCCCGCCGGATCCGAGGCGGTGAAGGAAGGCGGTCGGCTCACTGACATCGAAATCCCGCAGTATCAGGTCTATCCCGCCGACAAGGAAAAGGCCACCGGCGCCGCCGTCCTCATCCTCCCCGGCGGCGGCTACGGCATTCTGGCGGCGAACCATGAAGGTCACGACTACGCCAAGTGGCTGGCCGAGCGCGGTGTGACCGGCATCGTGGTGAAATACCGCGTCAGCGGCGACCCCGCGCTTGGCTATCAGTTTCCAGTGCCGTTTCTCGACGCCCGCCGCGCCATCCGCACCGCCCGCGCCAAGGCCGCCGAGTGGGGCGTCGATCCGCAGAAAATCGGCGTGATGGGATCCTCCGCTGGCGGTCACCTCGCCAGCCTCTGTGCGACCCGCTTCGGGGATCAATTTCCCGCGGAGACCCAGGACGAGATCGACCGTGTGAGCTGCCGGCCGGATTTCGCGATCCTCATCTATCCGGTCATTTCCATGATGGATCCCGTGACACACAAGGGCTCCCGCAAGAATCTGCTAGGAGACGCGCCCGAGCCGGAAGCCTTGCGGAGAATTTCCACCGACCAGGCCGTGACCAAGGACACGCCGCCGGTGTTCCTGCTCAGCACTTTCGACGACATGGTCGACTGCCGCAACAGCCTCTCCTTCGCCGCCGCGTGCAAGGAGATGGGCGTGCCGGTCTCGCTCCACCTTTTTGAAAAAGGCGGCCATGGCTACGGGCTGAAAGGCAAAGGCGAGCTCGTCATCTGGCCCCAGCTTCTCGAGCAATGGCTTCAGGCCAGATTCCCCGCCGGAAAATAGTTCCACTGGCGGAAATCTAAACCTCTTTGACAGTGCGGCTTCGTTTGGGCATGGTCCCGCCCATGCAAGCCGTGCAATTCGAACAATCCGTCGTTTCCATCCTGAAGCGCGACAAACGATTTGACCCACACGCCTATTTTTTCCTCAAGGACGCCCTCGACTTCACCCTCAAGCGCATCGCCGAGTCCAACGGCGGACAGGCCCGCCATGTCAGCGGCCCGGAACTGCTCGCCGGTTGCCGCGACTTCGCGCTCGAACAATTCGGCCCGATGGCATCCACGCTGATGACCGAGTGGAGCATCCGCAAATGCCAGGACGTCGGCGACATGGTGTTCCACCTCATCGAGGAGCAGGTCTTCGGCAAGCAGGAGTCCGACAAGAAGGAGGATTTCTCCGAGGTCTTCGATTTCGAGGCCTCCTTGGTCACGCCGTTCCTGCCCAGGAAACGCCAGGTGAGCGTCAAAGAAACCCATCGTCCGCAACGGGCGGTTTCTTGAAAACCGCTCCCCTCAATCCGGACAGGTGATCACGG
>JBEDKU010000577.1:0-2621 GCA_041172045.1 Verrucomicrobiota bacterium
CAGCCTCTCCATTCCACCTCACCCCCTACGAAACCAAACAACACAAACCTGTTCCCTCAGGACCGGCTAAAGGCATCAACAAAACCAACAAAAAGCTGGCAACGAAAAGGAGACCACTTCAAAAACCCTGTCCGCGCAGAAACGGTCATGATTTCACCCGGATGAAATCCGTGCCGCTCGCATCCGAACCGCATTCAACCTTCTTGGAATCCTTTCCTGGCATCGACGGTCAGAATTGTCTGCGACAAGAATCAATGCCGCCCACATCCGTCACGAATTTTGCCTGCGGATAATGAAGTCCGCTTACTGAAGGACATCATTTCACGGTCATTCAATTTGCTCCCACACCAACGGCATGTTATTTCACGTTCCATTTAAAGCCCCCCACTTTGTCAGAATTCCGTTTTCCGCTCCTGCAAACCATTTCCCATCCCCATGAAAAAACTACGCAACCAACACATTCTCCAGCGGGCCAGGGATTTTCTCGTTGCCTGGCTTCAGTTCGCCCCGCAAGACGAATTCGGGAGCATCACTACCGAGGAACTCAAAAATGACATCCAAAAAGCCGAGGCCGCGCGGAAAGAGATCCTGCGTTTGGAGGCCCGTCTAAACGGTTTGAGAATGAGGCGTGACCGGACCGAGAGAGCCATCGCGGACAAACTCATCAGCTTCGCCTGCGCGGTGCGCGGCACTCCAATATGTTCAGGCTTCCCCGCCCGGCTTAAGCCAGTAGAGCACAGCCATTCTCACGGCGATGCCGTTCTCGACCTGGTCGTTGATGAGGCTGCGTTCGTAGTCCATGACGGCGTCGCAAAGCTCGACGCCGCGGTTCACGGGGCCGGGGTGCATGATGTAGAGACCGCGCTTGCGGATCTCATCGAGGCGGGCGTCGCTGATGCCGTAGAGTTTGTGATACTCGCGCAGGCTGGGGAAATACTGCACGTCCTGGCGCTCCATCTGGACGCGGAGCAGATAGATGACGTCGGGCGACCAGGCCATGGCTTCCTTGTAGTCGGTGAAGCGGCGGATGTTCTCGGGGCCGGTGCGCGGGACGAGCGAGCCGGGGCCGAGGTAGGCGACATCGACACCGAGTTTTTTCAAGATGGTGCTGGTGGAGCGGGCGACGCGGGAGTGGAGGATATCGCCGATGATGAGGACTTTTTTTCCGGCGGGATCGGGGAACTTTTCCTTGAGGGTGAAGGCGTCCAGCAGGCCTTGCGTCGGGTGGGCGTGCGCGCCGTCGCCGGCGTTGATGACGGAGGCCTTGGTGAGGCGGGCGATGGTGCCGGGCAGGCCGGAGGCCTTGTGCCGGACGATGATGTAGTCGGTGCGCATCGCCTGAAGCGTCTCGACGGTTTCGCGAACGGACTCGCCCTTGGTGATAGAGGAGTGGGCGACGTCGAAATTGGTGACATCGGCGGAGAGGCGCTTGGCGGCGACCTCGAAGGAAGAGTGGGTGCGGGTGCTGGGCTCGTAGAAGAGCATGAGCACGGACTTGCCCTTGAGGGCGGGGACTTTTTTCACCGAGCGGGTGAAGAGTTCTTTGAAGGGGACGGATTGATCGAGCAGGTGTTCGATTTCCTCCCGGTCGAGGGCGTCGATGTCGAGTAGGTCTTTACGTGCCATGCTGGAGTTGGGGAAAATAATGGAGCGCGCCGAAGACGATGACGAACAACGACGCCACCGCAATAAATGCGGCGTGATGGACGGAGAGCGGCTTTTTGAAGAAGATAAACGCGGCGATCAACAAGGCGACGCCGACGCAGGCGGCGGTGACGGCTTTGTCGAAATCGTAGAAGTAGAAACTCACTCCTCCGGCGGCGGCGAAAAGGTAGCCGGGAATGACCAGCGCGAGATGCGCCCGCCGGGACAGCAGATAACTGGCGTTGGCCTGCATCGCGAGGGTCTCATGGCGGCGGATCCGCTGGATTTGCTCCTCGCTATGGCGGTGGATGGGTAGCTTGGAATCCGGCGGGGGCGTGTGGACCTCCGGCGGCGGCCCCTGCTCGGACTTGCGGAGCGAGCGGACGACTTTCGGGGTGTGAACCACGGGCTCGACCGGTTCCGCCGGAGCTTCCACGGGCTCCGCCAGGGTGACGTGAGGTTCATGGTCTTCCTCGGGCAGGCCCGGGATTTTCTCGGAGCGCTTGAGGGAGTGAACCTGCTTGGGCGGATGGACTTCCGCTTCGGGCTGGAGGGCAGCCGATTCAGCGGCGGTCGTCAACTCGCCGGGAATGCCGAGGGTCTCGCGGAGTTTTGCGATTTCCTCAGCGGATTTTTTGTGCTGCGGCAGGAGGCTCATGGTTTTTCTTTTTCGACAACGCGGACCTCATCCTTGCCGTCCGTCCCTTCCAGGGAAACCAATACATGGTCGAGGCGGCGGGTGTCGAGAGTGATGCCGACGTAGTCCGGCTGGATCGGCATCTCGCGGTGGCCGCGGTCGATGAGCACGGCGAGCTCGACCGCGGCCGGACGGCCGTAGTCGGAAAGCGCGTCGAGCGCGGCGCGGATGGTGCGGCCGGTGAAGAGCACGTCGTCCACGAGGATGATGTGGGCGCCCTCGACCGGGAAACCGATGTCGCTTTCCTGGAGCAGCGGGTTTTCATGGAGGTGCTCGAAGT
>JBEDKU010000578.1:0-2855 GCA_041172045.1 Verrucomicrobiota bacterium
ACGCCAGTGACGTCATTGAAGTCAATCCGGTCAAATGTCACTTCCCGGCCTGATGCACGATCAACAAGCGCAGGCCGTTGAGACAAACCAGCACCGTGCTCCCCTCGTGACCGACGACGCCTAACGGCAATGCCAGCGAATAACCGAGTGCGGAGATGATGAGAACCACGATGACGGCGCTGGCAAAGACAAGATTCTGGGTAAGCACCCGCTTCGCCCGCCGGGCGTGGGCGACGAGGATGGCGATGTTTTCCAGGCGGTCGCCCATCAGGACGATGTCGGCGGTTTCCATCGCCACATCGGTGCCGGCGGCGCCCATGGCCACGCCGATGTCGGCGATGGCGAGGGCGGGCGCGTCGTTCACACCGTCGCCGATCATCATGACGGTGCCTTCCTTTCTCAGCTCGCGGATGACGTTGAGTTTGTCCTCGGGCAGGAGCTCGGCGTGGACTTCATCGACCTTGGCTTCCTGGGCGATGGCTTCGGCGACGAGGCGTTGATCGCCGGTGAGCATGACGACTTTTTTCACGCCGAGGCGGTGGAGTTCGTCCGCTAACTGTCGGGCGGCGGGGCGGATGGTGTCGGCCATGACAAGCAGGGCCTGGGCGGTGACGAGGTCGCCCACGCGGGTGCCGAGCCAGACGCAGGTTTTCCCCTTGGCTTGCAGCGGCTGGGAAATTTCGGCGAGTGAGGCGGCGCCGCTGGCGTTGAGCTCGCGGAAAAGCCGCTCGCTACCGACGAGGTAGCGGGTGGTCTCGATGGTGGCTTCCGCGCCCTTGCCGGCGGTGGATTGGAAATCGGTGGCTTCCGGGAGGATGATACCCAGGGTTTCGGCGCTTTTGACGATGGCGTGGGCGAGCGGATGCTCGGACTTCGCCTCAAGCGCGGCGGCGACGCGGAGCAGGGCGGTCACCGGGGCGGGCAGGGGAGTTGCAATGTCGTGGACCCCGTCGGCGGTGACGATTTCCGTCAGCGAGGGCTTGCCGACGGTGAGGGTTCCAGTTTTGTCGATGGCGACGATGTCGATCTTCGAGGCGGTTTCCAAATGCGAGCCACCCTTGATGAGGATGCCGCGGCGGGCGGCCCCGCCGATGGCGGATAGAACGGTGGCGGGCGTGCTGATGATGAGGGCGCAGGGCGAGGCGACGACCATGATGGTCATCGCTCGATAGAACGCCTTGCCGAAGGGCTCCGCTTGGAAAAGGAAGGGTACGAGAAACACGCCGATGGTGAAGAGGATGACGCCCATGGCGTAGTATTGCTCGGCCTTTTCGAGGAAACGCTGGGTGCCGGATTTCTCCGCCTGCGCCTCGGCGACGAGCTTGACCATGCGCGAAAGGGCGGAGTCTTCCGAGCGCTTGGTGACGGTGAGTTCGATGCCGCCGCTCTGGTTGAGGGTGCCGGCGAAGAGCGGGCTGCCGAGGGCTTTGGACACGGGCATCGACTCGCCGGTTAGGGAGGATTCATCGACGTTGGTGCTGCCTTCGGAAATGACGCCGTCCACGGGGATCTGCTCGCCGGGGCGGACGACGACGATTTCGCCGATCTCCAAATCCTCGACGGCGACCTTGAGCGTGGTGCCGTTGCGTTTCACGAGGGCTTCGGCCGGGCGCAGGGTGAGCAGGGATTCGATGGCCCGCTGGGTGCGCTCCATGGCGTGGCGCTGGAGGACATTGGAAAAGCTGAAGAGGAAGAGTAGCAGCGCGCCTTCGAAAGGAGCGCCGATGATCGCGGCTCCCAGGGCGGCGAGCACCATGAGCACGTCCACATCAAGCACGGCTTCCCGCAGCGAGGCGATGGCGGAGCGCACGCCCTGCTGGCCGGTGAAGATGTAGGCTCCCAGATAGAGAACATTCGTGGTCATGCTGAGTCCGGCCGTTTTCTCGACGATGAGGGCGGCGATGAGGAAGATGAGTCCGAGGCCGCAGGAAATCTCCTCGTTGAGTTCGCCGGAACGGATTTTCTGCCAGAGCGAGCGGCTGTCGATGCCGCGGGGCGCGAGCGGCTTGATGTCGGCTCCGGTTTTTTTCACGTCTTCGGCGACGTTGCCTTCCGGTTCAACATCGGAGTCGAAAGTGACCGAGAGCACCCGCCCGAGATAGGTGGCGGTGGCGCGTCGGACGCCGGGGATTTTTCCGACCTTTTTCTCAAGCTTCTGGGCGCAGGCCTCGCAGGCGTTGCCCTCCAGGCGGAACGTGTGCTTGCGGATGGACGACTCGACATGCGAGATGTGCTCCTTGAGCAACGAGCGGACGTCGCTGTCGCTCAGCACGGCGGGATTGAATTCCACGTCGACGACGGCATGGACCGGATCGGTGGAAACCCGGAGGACTCCGCTGTGAGTGGCGAGATCGTGGTCGGCTTCCTCGACAACGTGAGGATCTGGAGTTTTGGAATTCATGAGGCGGGCAGGTTAGGAATTTGTAAGGTAGCCGAAAATCCGGCGGAGGACGGATCAGTTAGTAACGACATACCGGTGCTGGCGCAGATGCCGCGGACGAGGCGCAGTCCGAGGCCGAGTCCGGTAGTGGCCATGGTCCGGGGATCGCAGTCATTGGAAATCGCGAGCACAGGGACTCCGCCAGCGGCCCAAGCGCGGACCTTGACCTTGGAACGGGCGTAGCGCAGGGCGTTTCCTAGCAAGTTGTGCATCACCTGCCGGAGGAGGTCGGCGTCGGTGAATGCCGTGAGTCCCTCGTCGGTCTGCCAGCTGATTTGCAGGTTTTTCTCCGCCGCCAGCAGGGTGTATCCCTCGCCGATGTCTTCCAACAGTTTGGAGACGTCCACGTGGCTGCCGCTGGGTTCGAGTGAGCCGCTCTCGGCCTTGGCGGCCAGCAGCGAGCGTTCGACGAAGC
>JBEDKU010000579.1:0-3922 GCA_041172045.1 Verrucomicrobiota bacterium
GTGCATTTCCTGCCACATGCCGGTCACCACCTACATGCAGCGCCACCCGCGCCACGACCACAGCTTCAGCATTCCCGATCCCAAGCTGACCAAGGAATTCGGCGTCCCTAACGCCTGCAACCAATGCCACACCGACAAGGACGCCGACTGGGCCATCGAGGCGAGCACGAAGTTCTACGGCGAGAAACCCGACCGCCCCTCGCGCACCCGCGCCCTCACCGTCGCCAACGCCCGCCGCGGAGATCCCGCCGCCCGCGGGCAGCTCATCAAGTTGCTCGCCAGCGAGGAAATCCCCGCTTGGAAAGCCAGCGCCTGCCACCTGTTGGAACGCTGGGTGATGGACCCCGCCGCCACCCAGGCGCTGCTCGGCCAGCTCACCCACGCGAGCCCGCTCGTCCGCGAGGCGGCCGTCCGCACGCTCGGCCAGCAGGCCCGGGCGAACAACGCCAGCGTCCGCAGCGCCCTCCAACCGCTGTTGGAAGACCCGATCCGCTCGGTCCGCATCGCCGCCGCATGGGCTTTGTGCGACACGCTCGACCTCACCACCCGCGCCGGAAAAGAACTCGTCCACATGCTCGACATCAACGCCGACCAACCGACCGGCCGCATGCAGCTCTCCCAGTTCACCATGCTGCGCGGCGACAATGCCGGGGCCATCCGCCAGATGCGCAAGGCCATCGAATGGGACCCTAACTCCCCGCCCTTCCACCACGACCTCGCGATCCTTTTAAGCACCACCGGCGACGGCGTCGGCGCGGTCAAGTCGCTGCGGGACGCCATCCGCTTGGACCCGGAAAATCCCGAATACCATTACAAGCTCGCCCTCGCCCTCAGCGAATCCGGCACGACGGCGGAAACCATCGCCGAGTTGGAACAAACCGTAAAGCTGGATCCCGGCTACGCCCGCGCCTGGTATAACCTCGGCCTCGCCCGCAGCGGCCTGGGCCAAGCGCAGGAAGCCATCGCCGCCCTGCGCCAAGGCGAAGCCGCGGATCCTAACGACTCAGCGATTCCTTACGCCCGCGCCACCATCCACGCGCGACTCGGCCAGAAACAGGAAGCCATGGCCGCCGCCGCGCTCGCGCTGCAGATCCGCCGGGATTTTCCGGAAGCCATGCAACTGATGCAGTCGCTTGCGCGGTGAGTCCCACCGGACCGCGGGTCTCACGACACGCTGGTGAAAGGAACGCCAAAGGCCGGCTGCGTCCGCCACGTCTTTCTTGTCCACCTTTTCGCGGCGAGTCGGGAGACTCGCGCTCCCGGTTTCACTCTTCCTCGAACTTGCGGGTGATGAGATCACCGAGTGCTTCGAGCGCGGCGTCCGCATCGGCGCCGTCGGCGCTGATGGAAATGACCGAGCCATTTCCGGCAGCCAGCATCATGAGTCCCATGATCGACTTGCCGTCCACTTCCTCGCCATCCTTCTCGACGAAGATGTCCGCTTGGAACCGGTTGGCCGTCTTGACGAATTGAGCGGCAGGGCGCGCATGGATGCCGAGCTTGTTGAGGATGGTGAAGTCTTTTTGGGCCATGGGAAGTGGCTTGCGCCGGGCGGAATGTAGAAACTCAAACGAACCGCTCCAAGGTAAAAATTGCGGAACAATCAACAACCACAGGCTCTCCCGCAAAAGCAAAAAGCCGACCCGGTTTTCACGGGTCGGCTTTCTGGAAAGACAAATCCTTGCGGACGATTAAGGCAGCAGGTTGATCGCGCGGGACTGCTTGATCGCGTTGTTGATCTTGCGATGCAGCTTGGCGGAAACTCCGGTGACGCGGCGGGGAAGGATTTTCCCGGTTTCGGTCGTGAACTTGGTGAGAAGCTCCGGATTGGTCGCGACAACAAGATCGGCAGGGATGTCGTGACGACGGCGCGTCATCTTACGGTTCGCCTTGCGGAAATTGATGCGGCGCTGGATGGTTTTAGGCTCGGACATGGGAAACTGGTGTTAGCGGAGTTCGCGGTGAAGGGTGCGGCGCTTGAGGAAGTGGTTGAATTTCACTTTCTCGAGGCGACCTGGAGTACGGAGGCTCTTTTTGTTACGCGTGGTGACGTAGCGTGAGGTCGGCTTGCCCTCGGCTTTCGCTTCGGTGCATTCTAGGATGATAATCTCGCGTGGCATGACTTTGGGGGGCGGACTTTGCTTTAATCGTCGTCCTCGTCAAGAGAAACCGTTTCAGAATCTTCATCCTCGACATATTTTCCGCCGGAGAAGCCCACTTCATTGGACGGACGGAAGCGGCGGTTGCCGTATTCCTTCTCCCACTGGGCCTGGCATTCGACCGTCAGACGGGCGAACGGGATGGCTTCGAGACGCGCTTGGGGAATCTTGCGGGCGGACATTTCGCAAATGCCGTAAGAGCCGTGCTTGATGCGGTAGAGGGCTTGCTCGATTTCATAGAGCGCGTCCTGCTCCTTCGCGAGAACGGAGAGCGCGAAGTCGCGGTCATAGGCATCGCTGCCGGCGTCGCCTTGATGCTGGCCGCTGCCGGACGCTTCGGAACCTTCGGGAGCATTGCGGATGGTATCGCGGGCCATGCCGGACACGGCGTCCACCAGATCGTCGCGGAGATCGAGCAGGCGCTGGCGCTGTTTCTGGACGAAGGCGACACTGTGGGAACCGTTGCTCCCGGGGGCCACCGGGCCATCGGAATGTGCGGGCGCAGCCTTGGGCGGCACGAAAGGAGGCCGGACCGGAGCAGGAGGCGCGGGAAAATCCACCACCGAGGAACGGGGTTTGACCGGGGCGACCTTCTTGGCAGGAGCTGCCGCCTTCACGGGAGCATCCACCTTGGCGGGTACTGCTGCGGCGGGAGTTTTCACGGCCTTTTCAGCGGGTTTGACCGGAGGAGAAACACTTTTCACGGCTTTTTCAGTGACCGCCTTCTTCAGCACGGGAGCCTTTTTGGCCGGAGCCGGCTTTTTGGCCACGGCAGCGGGCTTGGAGGGCTTGACGGCGGGTTTCGCTTTGCCCTTTTCGGGTGCGGGTTTTGAGGTGGTTTTCTTCGCGGCCATGGCGCAGAGATGGGAATGCGGGTGATAAAAAATTTGCCTTACCGCCCGAAATGATACCTCGGCGGCGTGACGAGCGCGGTGGGTTAGCCCGTGAACCAGAGTCCATCAAGCGGAAACTTTAGGGTTGGTAAAAATAAGTGAATTAACAGGATTGCCGCAGGAGGCTTGAAATGCCCGCGCGGGTCCCTAAGGTGCGGCCCCGCCATGCAGCTCAGCGCCATTGTCGAAGCCCTTTTAATCGCCTCCCAAAATCCCCTGCCCTCAGAGGAAATTGCCAGGCTGGTGCGTGCCCGCGTCGCCGAAGCGGACGACGTCCGCCTCCGCGAGACCGAGGAAGGAAAGGAGATCCCGGCGCTGCCGGAGTGGCTCGTCGCCCGCGCCGCGACTTCGCCGGAAAACGTCACCTCGGCCATCACCGGACTGAATCAAGCTTACGAGCAAACCGACCACGCCGTCACCCTCATCGAGCGGCCGAAAGGCTGGAAGGTCTTCACCCGCATCGAATACGGCGAGTTTGTCCGCCAGCTCTTTCCCGGTCGCAAGCCGGAGCGCATGAGCGGCCCGGCCATGGAAACCCTCGCCATCATCGCCTACCGCCAGCCCATCACCAAGGCCGCCATCGAGGCCGTCCGCGGCGTGGCTTGCGACGGGATGATCCAGAAACTCCTCGACCGCGACCTGATCCGCATCGGCGGCCGGGCGGAGCTTCCCGGACGACCGCTACTTTACGAAACGACCGATCTGTTTTTTGAACACTTCGGCATCCGCTCCATTGATGATCTCCCGAACGCCTCGGAACTCCGCAAAGTGAAATTGCCGGAGCCTCAGGAAACTCCCCCGCCCGCCGCCGATCCCGAGCAACAACTCGCCTTGAGCGCCGTCGGCACGCCCGCCGCAGCCGCCGCGGAC
>JBEDKU010000580.1:0-17025 GCA_041172045.1 Verrucomicrobiota bacterium
GTTTATTAATATTTCACCTCTTGTGATCTTCGCCTGTCCCGCTGGAAACTGCGTGGTGAGGATTGCGGATTACCAGCCACCCCACCCCGGATGAAGATTGTTCCACTGTTTCGTTGTTTTCGAACCGCGCCTTGCTGTTTCGTGTCGTTAGGATCGTTCGGCGGGTCTCCGCCGCGGATACTTTGCGCCGGCCTCGTTCGATTGCTCTTGGGATTGTTTGCCGGATGGTTCGCCGCGGGTGTGGCGCAGGCGTTGCCCATCGCGCAGGAGTGGTTCGTGCCGCAGCCGGAAGCCCAGATCCGGCAGGATTATTTGGTTTTGGCTCCCAACACGAACACCGTCACCGATTCGGTCGTCGCGATCACCATCCCGATTCCGGGAACGCGGATCGTTCTCGACCATTGGGAGGACGGCTACGAAACCGATCTGGGCAACCCGGGGCAGACCGCCAGCCAGATTTGGGGCGACGGTAACAACAGCAACGGCAAACCCCCGGGTTACGCCAACGATCCCGCCTCATTCACCGCAGGCTCGGTGATCATCATGCGCAACCTCGTGCCATTGCCGCGCAATGCGTCCACGATTCTTTACGACGGCCGGGACCGTTTCGGTGCCACTTACGGGATCGTGATGACCCGCGCCGCCTGGTTCACCACTCCAGGTCCGTTGTTGGCCAACTCCGTCGAGGTGCGCGCGGTCCCCGACTGGGGGAATTCGTTCCTGCTCCCGGTCGGCGAGGATGTTATTTTCCCCACACCGCTCACCAATTCCATGTTCGAGCATTGCTCGGCATACATCATGGCGGCGCAGAACGGCACTCAGGTGCAGATCGACCTCGATGGCAACGGTTCCGTGGATTCGACCATCACGCTCAACCAAGGGGAGTCGCACCTGGTCAATGCGGGGATCAAAAAGGGCGCGGCCATCAACACTTCCAAGCCGGTGCAGGTGATGCAGTTCTATGGCGACATCGGTGCGAACTATGAAGCTCGCGGTGCCAATGTGCCGCCGCTCGACAAGTGGTCGGACGACTACTACGCCCCGGTGGGAACGGCTTCCGACGGCGATGAAACCTATATTTTCCTCCATAATCCGAACGCTTCGGCGATCACGATCGACTACACCACCAAGTTGGGGAGCGGTTCCTTTTCGATCCCGGGAAAGGGCACCTACCAGTATCTCATGCCACAGGATTCCGCCGCGCGCTTCACCAGTGCGGATGGCAGTTCGTTCTGGGGGATTGGAACCGTGGGTGCGAGACCCACCGCCAACAACGTGCATGACTGGGGCTACGCGCTTGTGCCAAAGGATTTCCTTTCCACCGAGGTCGTCGTCGGTTGGGGGGCGGGCAGCGAGGACGGAACCCAGAATGGCAACCCCGTGTGGGTCACCGCCGCCGGGACCACCCGCATTTACGTGGACTACAATGGGGATCGCAATGGTCCCGAAACTGATCCGAACGGTGGCAAATACGATCTCGCCCTCGACGTCACCCCGCTGACGATCAGCCGCATTTACGAGCCGGATAAGGACCAGTCGGCCATCCGACTTTACACGCTGAACGGCACCTTGATCACGGCGGCGTGGGGACAGGATCCCGCCACTGCGGGGCCGGCGCGGCCTTATCTCGATCTCGGCAATACCACGCCGAATTTCCCGGTGCCGGTGATGACCAAAGTTTCCAGCCTCGCGGTTGACAACGCCCCCGCCGGCTTAAGCGTCGGCGATGTGTTGGAATACACGGTCTCACTGAATAACAAGTCCTTGTTCTCGCTGTCCTCGGTCCCCGTCCTGGACGTCCTGCCGGCCGAGGTCACCTACATCGCCAGCTCCACCACCCGTGACGGTTCCGCGGTAGCGGATAGTGGCGTCACCCTCTTCCCGCTCGATGAAAGCGGTCTCGTGGTTCCCATTCTGCCGGCGCGTCTGAGCACCGTGATCAAATTCCGGGTGACGATCACCACCTCCGGCACGATTAGAAATACCGCCAAATTGTTGGGTTACACGGGCGTGGAGGGCTCCGATACCATCGTGGTTCCCAATGGCGGCGGTCCGAACGCCTGTACCCTCAGGCTAACCAACAGCTCCGGCACGGAGGTCAATTACCAACCCGGCGATGGAATTTATATCACCGTCACCGATCCGGATTCCAACACCAGCATCACGACGGCCGAGGTCATCGTCGCTCAGGTTCAAAACAGCGCCACCGGCGACGTCGAGACTGTCGTCCTGACTGAGACCGGCGTGACCAGCGGCATCTTCCGCAACACCGGCGCGCTGCCGTCCTCCACTTCCTCGGGTCTCGGTCAGAACGATGGAACCCTCAACGTGCAATCGGGCGACACCATCACCGCCAGCCACGTGGACCCTGCGTTCGGCGACACCTGCCCGGACACCGCGCTCGTCTCCGCACCCAGCCTCATCAAACAACTCTATCTCGACACCGACGGCGGCGACAACGACACCACCGGCGACCTCGACCGCGTGGATCCGGTGAGCTCCGCTGATGGGACGACTTCCAAAACATCGTTGCTCGCCACTCCCGTCTCCTCCGTGATTTCGGCAGGAACGACCACTTCGACCTCCGCGACGGGCGCGAGCGTGAGCTTCACCCACGGTGTCAACACCGGGACTAACAGGCTTCTCGTCGTCACCATCGGTGCCGGCACCGCCACGGCGAATCCCGGCACCGCTCCCACGGTCAGCGCTGTTTCGTTCGCCACGAAGGCGATGACCCAGATTGGCACCGCCTTCTCGGGTGATGGAGCCCGCATCTATATCTATGCGTTGAAAGACGACCCGGGCGCCTCGTATGTGATGCCAACGACGGGTTCGGTCCAAATCACCACTTCCGGCGCGGATTCACGGGTTGAGGCGGGAGCCACCACCTTCACGGGGGTTGATCAGAGCACCCCCTATGGTTTATTTGCTTCGAGCACAGCCACGACCGGCACCGCCATCACGGTAGGTGCAAGCTCCGCCTTGAATGAAATGGTGGTCGCGGTGGCGGCTTCCGACCAAGGTCCCTCCGCTCAAGGAATCACCACGACCACGACAGGAGGTCAGGTTCAGTTGTGGAACTATAGCGCTGTCAGTTTTGTCAGTTCCGCGGCCAGCACCAAGCCGGGCGCGGTCGGCACGGTGAGCTCGGCGTTTACCTCAACTTCCACTTCGGATTGGGCTGCAGGAGCGGTTTCGCTCAAACCAGCGCCGGGCGGCACCGGTGGGAGCGTCACCTTTGTCCAGACCCCGACTTTTGCCGAGACCTTCAGCATGCCTTCCGGCGGCACTCTCGCCGTGACCAACTATCTGGAAGTTCCTGCGGGCACGCTCTCCGGCACTCCGGCCATCACCGCCACGGTGAAGAACGGCGGCACCACCGTGGCGACTCTGTCCAGCCCGGCGGCGACGCTGCTCAGCGGCGGCCCGCAGACCGTCGCCGCGGTCGCGACGACTTCAAATTCCAGCAGCAGCATCGCCATTGGTGGTAATTTGTCATTCGCGCACGCGCCGGGTAACGGGGTGAACCGTCTCCTGCTGGTGTCCGTCGCGGTGGGAAATACGACCGCGGCCGACACCGCCGCCCCCGGCGTCGTGAGTGGGGTGACCTTCGGTGGAACGGCCATGACCCAGGTGGACGTCCGCAGCGTTGGAGCGGTTCGTAATTATATCTATTCATTGGTCAATCCGGCCAGCGCCTCAGCCAATGTGGTGGTGACCGTAGGCACCAAGATTTCCAGTGTGAGTGCCGCCGCCACCACGTTCACGGGCGTGGATCAAGCCACTCCACTCGGAACGGCCGCCGGCGCCACCGGAACGGGCACGAGTCTCGACGCTACGGCTTCCTCGGCCGGAGGGCAGTTGGTGTATTCCTCTGCGGTCGTTGACGAAGGGACGACCAACCAGAGTATCACCACCACGGCCGGCCAGACGCAGTTGGCTATCAACAGTGGGTTCAATTTCATCAGCGCCGCGTCCAGCACCAAGACGGGTGCCGCATCGGTAGCGGTCAATTACACTGCCGCCAATTCCCAACAATGGGCGGTCTCGGCCGTCTCCATCAGGAATTACGCGGTTCCGGCGTTCTATCGCTTGGAGTGGAGCGCGGCTTTGGCCAGTGACGTGAACTTCACCGCCGGCCAGGCCTTGAGCCTGTCAGTCGGAAATTCCGGAGTGGTGGGTTTCTCCGTTTTATATGACAGCAGCACCTATCCGTCAAAGATCAGCCTGCCGACCAACACGGTCATCCATACCGACACGGTCGCGGTGTATGATGCGCCGTATCCCGGTGGCGCTTTGATCACCACACCAACCGTCGGCCAGACGCTTTACGTCCGTGTGGCTGTCGGCGATCCTTTCGGGGCCTACGACATCACCAGTCTGCCGTTGGTGATCGACGGTCCGAATGCCTCGGGCGATGTTTCCCTAACTCTGAGCGATAGCTCCGTGGTGGCCACCACCGCCGCCGTCAAAACCTATGAATACGTGTGGGCCACGGGCTCCACCGAGGGGAACTTCACCATCACCGCCACCGCCAAGGAAGGTCTCGAAAACACCATCACCTCTTCCAAATCCACGACCGTTAACATCAGCTCCCTGGACCTGGGGACACCCAGCACCACGGAGTTCACCACCGGTCACAACGGCCCGCACACGCTGCAGTATGCTCCGGATGAGACCATCTACGTGCGGGTGGTGGATCTGGACGAGAACACCAATCCGCTGGTTGCCGAAACCATCACCGTGACGATCACCGGCAGCGGCGGTGATATGGAGTCAGTGAATCTGACAGAAACCGGACCCGACACCGGCATATTCACCGGCGGTGTTCCGGCCAGCAGTAGCACTCCCGGAACCAGTGGCAATGGCACTCTCTACGCACTGCAAGGATCCGTGCCGGTGGTGGATTACGTGGACAACGACGATTCCATGGATACCGGCAACGACACGGCGGTCATCCCGGCCGCGAGTCCCGGCGTCTCCGTCACCAAGACGCTGCTGTTTCCCGCGGATGGTCAAATCCTGGTAGGTGAAATCGCCCGGTATCGCCTGCGTGTTACCAATACCGGAAATTCCCCACTCAACACCGTCCAAGTGGTGGACACTTTTTCCGCCACGCAGCTTGCCTTTGACTCAGCAATCCCGGATCGGAACAGCACGGGTTCTGGCAGTCTCACCTGGACCAACGTCGGCCCGCTCGCATCGGGGCAGAGCGTGGACATCATCGTGAATTTCAGCGGCCTGGCCGCGGCGAATCCATCGATCAACACCGTCAACGTGACCACGGGTTCCGGTGGCCCGACTGCCTCCGATACCGAGCCGGTGATCATCACCCGTCCCGCCGTGACAGTCATCAAAACCCTCGTTAGTCCGAACCCCGGCCCGGCAAACAAAGGTGATAACGTGGTCTTCAACATCAGCGTGCAAAACACCGGCACCACCGCCTTGGCCAGCGTGCCCCTAGAAGACACTTTCAGTAACGCGGATTTCGAGTTCGTCTCGGCCACCGTCGCCCCCGACGGAATCGGTGCCGGCAGCTTGTTATGGAATGACATCACAGGTGCCGGCGACCTCGCGGTCAGCGCCACTTTCAACGTGAGCGTCACTCTCAAGACCAAAGGAGCAGCCAATCCGGCCACCAACCATGCCGCCGTGGACTACGCGGTGGATGTCCATGGCGACCCGGTGCCACCTTCCGGCAGTTCGGCAGGTGTGGAGACGCTTGCGGCAACCATCTCCGGTTATACCTATCAAGACCAGGGGGCTCCCGGCTTCGGCGGTGATGGCGCACTGCCTGCCGTCATCGTCAAGCTCTTCACCGACCCGGATGGCGACGGCGATCCATCCGACGGAACGCTCACTGCCGTCACCTCCACCGACGCCGCCGGTTATTATGAATTCCTCAACCTCGGCTTGGGCGACTATGTGGTCGTGGAAGAGGATCTGCTCGGCTACATCAGCGTGGCAGACACCGCCGGCATCAACGACAACCTTATCCCGGTGGGAATCGGCGTGTTGACCGATTATCCAAACAACAACTTCCTCGATGCAATCGTCGACCCCGCCGACTACGGCGCGATCAGCGGACAAGTGCGGAATGACATCGATGGCGACGGCAACTTGGCTGATCCGGACAGTGGACTGGCAGGTGCCGTCCTCACGCTCTACACCGACCCTAACGGCGACGGTGATTCTTCCGATGGCTTTGCTTTCGGCGGCTCCGTCACCACCTCCGCCGGCGGCACTTACTCGTTCAGCAACCTGCCGCCGGGTTCTTATGTGGTGGTCGAGACCGATCCCTCCGGCTTCGTAAGCACCGCGGATGTCTCGAATCCGAACAACAACCAGGTTCCAGTCATCGTGATCGCTTCCGCCACTTCGTCAGGCAATGATTTCCTGGATACCGACAATACCGCGGCCCTGGCGGACATCGGCAACCAGATCTGGTCAGACATCGACAACGACGGCATTTTCGACAGCGGAGAAACCGGCATCGATAGTGTCGTGGTCGAGCTGTATCTAGACAGCCAGACGCCGGGTGTGGACAGCCCCTATCTGGTCACCACCACTTCAGGCGGCGGCGCCTATCAATTCGCCGGCGTCCCGGCGGGGGACTATTTGGTCTATCTTCCGGCGTCAAACTTCAACATCGGCCAAGCGCTCGGAAGCTATCCGCTGTCGAGCACGATTACATCCGCCACCGACGACGGCGTCGACCACGATGACAACGGCAGCCAGACGAGCAGCGGAACCGCTGTATCCAGCCCCGTCATCACGCTATCCGCGGGTGAAGCCGACAACAGCAAGGACTTCGGCTTCGTGCCGACCATCAGTCTTGGTGCGATCACCGGCAGTGTCCTGGCCGACATCGACAACGATGACGACGGTGACACACCGCTTGTCGGCGTGCTGCTGACTCTTAAGAATTCCGCAGGCAATGACATCGACAGTGATCCGGCTACGGTCGGCGTGCAACCGACCACCACGGTCACCGACTCGAATGGTGACTACGGTTTTGTCAACGTGCCGCCGGGAATCTATCAGGTCGTTGAGTCCGATCCGTCCGGCTACCACAGCGTGACTTCGAATACCGTCGCACCCGTCACCGTGACCGCCGGCGCCACCACCGCCGACATTGATTTTGTGGACGAGCAACCCGGCGCCATCTCCGGCACCGTGCTCGCGGACTCTGATGACGATGGAGACGGCGACGCCCCGCTGGCGGGCGTGTTGCTTCGCTTGTTGGACAGTCTCGGCAATCCTGTTCTCGATGGATCAAATCAACCCGTCACGACACTCACGCCTGGCGACGGAAGCTACCTCTTCACCAGCGTGGTTCCCGGCGAATATTGCGTGGTCCAGGACCAACCAACCGACTACGCCAGCGTCAGCGATACGGATGGTCCGAACGACAATGTCATTGGCAATGTCACTCCTATCGTCGTCACCGGCGGCCAGAACAATGGCGGCAACAACTTCGTCGAAATCGAACTCGGTGCAATCAGCGGACGGGTGTTCAAGGACAGCGATGCCAACGGCCTCGGCGATACTCTGTTCCCCGGAGTGCTCCTCACCCTGCTCGACGCCGCGGGAGATCCGGTCGATGGAGATCTGCTAACCATCGGTGTGCAGTCTGTCACCGCCACCACCGGCATCGACGGTTCCTACCGTTTCGACAGTCTCTTCCCCGGAAACTATCAGGTCGCGGAAGCCCAGCCTGCCAACTACGGCAGCGTCTCCGATGTGGATGGCGGCAATCCGGACCTCATCGGCAACATCACGCCGATCACCGTGAATCCCGGCCTGGAAGTCACGGGTCGCGACTTCGTGGAGATCGAGCTCGGCTCCATCAGCGGTTATGTGTATGTCGGCTTGGATCCGCTTGCGGACGTCACACTGACATTGATTGACGAGTTTGGAAATCCGGTCGATGGCGACCCGAACACCCCCGGCATCCAGCCGATCAGCACCGTGACCGATTCGTTGGGATACTATGAGTTTGCCGGCGTCGCTCCGGGGAAATATCAGGTCGCCCAGGCCCAGCCATACGGGTATGACAGCTTCGGTGACATCGATGGCGGGGACCTCGACATCATTGGCGATGTCACGCAAATCACCATTGCTCCTGGCCAGCACAGCCAGAACAACAACTTTACCGAAACTCTCGACACCTGCCCGGATGACTGGGATGAATGGAAGTTCCAACATCCTGGAGAGACGGCGGACGCCAATCCGGATGCGGATGCCTATGACAACTTCGTCGAGTTTGCCTTCGCGATGCCGTATGACAAAGGCACGGGCAGTCCGTGGCTCGGCAGCACCGCCTGGATCATCCGGACCTCGGCGCTGAATCCGGACCTCATCGAAGGTGTGTTCGTCCGTCCGAAGGGCGCGCCGCTCAACGTGACCTACACCCTGCAATACGCCGCGGTTCCTGGAAATCCCACCGTCTGGCAGTCGCTCGCCGTCACGCCATTGATGGTCTCCACCGTGGACAACGGCGATTGCACCGAGACCGTCACCATCCACGACTTGGAAACCCTCACCGGACTCACCGGTGGAAAAGGAGTCGTCCGGATCCAGGCGGATCTCGACGACAACGGCGGAGCCGACGGCGACATCGACCACACCAGCCACACCGAGACGGAAGGTTGGACCGTGACCGGCCTGGAAATCTGCTGCCGCACTTATAATAATCCCTATCAGCGCGAGTCCGCCTTCACCGGCACGGTGACGGGAGTCAGTGGTCAGGATCTCACCTTCGCCGCCAACGATAACCTCGACACCTTGCTCGCATCCGGCGGCGCCTACTACATGGAAGTTACCTCCGGCGACAACGAGGGCCAACGTTTCGACATCGTTTCCAGCGGCGGAAACCTCATCACGCTCGCCAATGACAGCGACTTGAACGCGGCGAACGCCCCGTTCAGCACCCTGACCGGGGCTCCGCCCGTGAATTTGGCGGGAGACGGCATCGCCGTTCACCGCCATGGGACGCTTGATGACACCTTCCCGCCCGAGGGTTTCGGAGCTTCCGACAGCCAGGCGACCGCGGATCAAGTCCAGATCTTTGCGGGTGGCGCGTGGACCATCTACTGGCTCTACAATGAAAACGACGCCGACCCTCTGACCTCCCGCTGGGTGGACGCCGCGGACTCCGGCATGCCCGACATGGGCACCACCGTCATTCCTCCCGGCCAAGGCGCGTTTTTCAACAACCGTACCAACGTCACATCCCTCCTGGCATACGGTGAAATCCGCACGAATGACTTCATCCGCCCGCATGCCCCCGGGAACAATCTGGTAGGCGGCGGCTACCCGGTCGACCAGTCCGCCAACGGGCTTCAAGGCCGGGCCATGAGTCTGGCTACCGGATTCTTCGGCAGCACGAACTTCAAGACAGCGGATTCGATCTTCGTCTGGAAGGCGGACGCCACGATCGGAGCACCCGGTTACGACACCTACTACCTGCTCGGCGGAGTTCCGTCCCAACCGGCGCTGACGAAATGGATCAAGGTGGGAGACTCTTCGATCCTGTCGCGCGACGCGGAGATCCTGTGTCTCGGAAACCGCTGCGTCTTCACGCGCACATTGAACGCACTCCCGGGCTACACGGTTGCGAATCCTTGGACGCCCTGAGTTGAAATCCATCAAACTCCCCTGAACATCAAAAGAACTTCCTTGTGAAACATGGTTTTAACAACAGCCCCGGAACGACCGAAATGCCTTCCCAACGAATTATGAAACTCACTTCAGCGCTTCTCGCCACAGCATTTTGCACGGTCGCCGCCACGTCGATTCAAGCCCAGACGCTGAATTGGGGAAACGAGGTTTTCGGCGATCTGTCTGATAGCAACGGGGGTGAGCTCGACAACACCTTTGTTTTCGAACTGGGATCGTTTTTCAGTGGTTTCGTCCCGACTGAGTCCAATGTCGATCTCTGGGTTTCGAACTGGCAGGTATTCGACCGCGCTTCCTATAACCCGGATATCGAGTACTTCACCTCCACCGTCTATGTGAGGAATGATGTCACCAGCAGCAATCCTACGGCGAGCACCTTGAGCTTCGCCGGGCTGGACGCCTATATCTGGGTCCGCAATGACGACAATCCGGTCGAGGGCACCGAGTGGCTGCTCACCCGGGCCGACAACTGGACTTTCCCGGTGGTGGGTGGCGATTGTTGCAACACCGACGTTGTCGAGTGGGCCGTTAGCGATCTTGATCCCACCAATGTTCCGGTATGGGGCAGACAGAACGATCTCCCCGGCTCGGGAGAGTTCACCAGCACCGGGACCACCGGGCTTCAGACCTTCACCTTCGTTCCTGAGCCTTCCTCCGCATTGCTCGCCGCCGTCGCGGGCGGCTTTGCGGTGTTCCGTCGCCGTCGTTCCGATCCGTGATCCGTCATGAAGAACTGGGTATGCCGGTTACTGTGCGTCGTGGCCTGTTTTTCAAGCGCCCGGCTTGATGCTGAGATCATCTCTTGGTCCAGCGCGGCTGATAAGATCAATCTCGATGGTACGGGTATGGCCATGGATGCGGGCTTTCATTTCGAACTTGGCGTTTTTTCAGGGGGGTTCGTGCCGACAGGCATGAACGTCGATCAATGGTCGTCACACTGGGTGGTTGCGGACGCCACCAGCTATAACGTGACGACACGCCGGTTCAGCGATTTATTCACTGTGGCTAACAACAATACCCCCTTTGTGGCGGGTGCCACCGCATGGATCTTCGGCTATCGGATCACGTCAACGGGCACGGAACGGATTCTTTTCCGTCGGACTGACTGGACATGGCCATCTCCGGATCCGATGAATCCGATCCCAACGGAATGGAATGCCAAGGACGCGGATATGGTGGTTCTCGGAAGCGTCAACGCCAGCGGATCGCCGTTTCTCATGAAGTCCGCCCGTCAGCAGAATTTCGCCCAGTGGCAGACCGAGACCCTCACCGGCGAGCCGCTCAACTCCCCCGGTGACGATCCCGACAAGGACGGCGCGTCAAATCTGTTGGAATTCGTCTTCGGCACACCACCGAAAACCGCTGGCGCGCCCGTCATCACTCCCATCTCGCGGGTCGGTGGGACGCTTCAGATCGCCATCCCGCGTCGTCTCGATCACCCGGCGCTTCTCACCGTGGAAGTCTCCGGAGATCTCACCAACTGGGCGTCCGGTCCCGCCCATACCGAAGTGGTGGCGGATGATGCCTCCGGGCTTCATGTGCGGGATCTCACGCCGCTCGATTCCGCCCATCCGAAACGGTTCATGCGGTTGAAAGCGGAACCCGCCGCGCCATGAGCCGGTCCGCCGGTGGCGCCCGCTCCACGGGCGGCGAGTGGGCGGTGGATTTGGGTTTCCTGACGTTGGCTTTCGCGGGGTTCGCGCTGAATCTCCTCCTGCTAACATGGCGGGTCTCGGATGTTGGAGCCGGGATCGCAGGCTGCGGCGGGGCCCCGTGTGAGGAGATACTCGCGTCGCGCTGGTCGGTGGTTTTCGGGGTGCCCGTGACCGGGTTCGGCGCGCTGGTCTACTTCGGGATCATGGCTTCGCTCGCGCCCGCGTGCCGGCGTCTATCGGTTCCGCTGCTGGGAGCCGTGGTCGGTGGCGTGTTCTGGTTCGTCTTCGTGCAGGCCGTGCTGATCGGGAAATTCTGTCCCTGGTGCCTCGCCGCGCATGGTGTGGGCATTGCCGTGACTGTCATGGGCCTTGTCCGCGAGAGCCGCGGCGGCGGGTTCCGGCGCGCCTGGGGGGAACTCGCGCTGTGGGGTTTCGCCTCGTTTCTCATGCTTGGCCTGGTCCAGGTGTATGGTCCGGTTCCGACCACCTATCAGCTTGATGTCTCGTTGGTCGCGCCGTCGGCGGCGATTCAGGCAAAAGGGGCGGGGCGGAAAATCACTTTCGACGAAGGGCGCAAAACCTTCGACGCCGCCTCGATCCCGCGCTTGGGCTCGCTCGACGCGAAGCGCGTCCTGGTTGAGTATTTCGATTTTCAATGTCCGTCCTGCCGCATCATGAGTGGCTATCTGGTGGCACTGGTGGAAAAGCATCCGGCGGACGTTTGTGTGCTTCTGCTGCCGGTCCCGCTGGACCATGGTTGCAATCCTTCGCTTCGTCTTGAGAACAAAGGCCATCCCGGCAGTTGTGAGCTGACAAGGATCGCGCTTGCGGTTTGGCGGACGGCACCGGATTCGTATCCGGATATCCACCGGGCGTTCCTGTCGGAGCTGCCGCCGTCGCCGGCCGCCGCGCTGGCGTTCGCGCGCGGACTCGTCCCGGGCGACCGGCTCGATATCGCTTTGCGCGACCCGTGGGTCGAGCCGCTCATCCGGGCCAACATCGCCGACTGGGTTTCGCTTTCCGGGAAGTCCGACAAGCTTCCCAAGCTGCTCATCCGCGACAAGCGCATCCTTCACGGCCTGCCTTCCGGCGAGGCGGACTTCATCCGCGTGATGGAGCGGGAACTGGGACTCTAGCAATCGCGCGGGAGGACGGTCACTCGGCCCTGGACAAGCGGGTGATGCCGCGCTGGAGGAGCTGGGCGTCCACGGCGGTGGAGGTGGCGTCGTCCAGATAGACGGTGAAGTCCTGTTCCGCGAACTCGATGGAGTGACGCTCGGTGAGATTTCCTTTGAAGGCCTCGATGAGGCTTCTCATGTTCTTGATTTCCTTGCCGTTCACCTTGCGGACGATGAGGTTGCGCAGGCTTTCGTAGCCAACGGTGGCGGGGGTCGGGATGGCACCGCTGAGGAAAATGATGCGGTCCACCTTGTCCTCGTATTTTTCCGGATTCTCCAAGGCGTCGAGGAATTCGAGCGGCGCGCGGCTCTGCCAGTTCTCTCCGTAGGATTCCATCAGCGGGCGGGAAAGTTCCTGGAAGACGAGACCGCCGGCGATGAGGTAGTTGGGGGCTTTCCCGAAATTATAGCCTGGCACGAGGCGGGAGTTTTCCTCCTCGCGGGTGAGCGTGGCCTGGATCTCCAGCGGCTGGCCCTCGCGGAGCAGCGAGAGGGTGATCGACTCGCCGGTGGCTTTCTCGCCGCGGATCAGGTGGCCCCAGAAGACGCTGCCGTAGCCCGGGTGCTGATAGTAGCCGCGACGGTCGATGGGTTTGCCGTCGATGGCCAGCAGGACGTCGCCCGGCTTGACGCCGGCGGCCTCGGCGGCGCCGCCCTTGCGGACGCTGCGGATGTAGAGGCCGCCCTGATCGTCCCGGAGCTTGAGCCATTGGCGGAACGAGCCGTCCTCGGTGCGGGCGATGGTGACGCCGAGGCTGGGAAACCCTTTATACTCGCCGTTCGAGCTCTGCTGGAGGAAGCGGGAGACGATGTCGGTGGACGCCGCCTCACAGATCTGATCCTTCGCGTTGTAGCTGGTCAGGATGCCGGCAAGTTTTCCCGACTGGAGGACGGGCAGCGAATAACTGCTGGCAGCGCTCTGCATGGACGCCTTGATCTGATAAGTGAGGAAGCCATGCCCCGGCAGGAAATTGGAGGTGACGTCGATGCTCTGAAGGCTTCCGGGGGTGAGCAGTGGTAGGCCGTTGTCCTCGATCTGGAGAATCTCCAAGGTCTGCCCGATTTTGGGCGGGGCGGTGAGTTCGAGCGGCGTGGTTTTTTCAAACAGAATGGCTCCCTCCGTTTCCGAGACCGGGCCTAGCAGGGCGAGGTTCGCCTCGTAGTCCACGGCGATCACCTTGGCCTGTGCGAAGCGGAGCCCGTCCGGAGTTTCGAATTCCAGATAGGTGGAGTCCGCGACGAGCTCGGAGGTGGTGAGGACCCGCTGCGGGCCGACGATCGCGGCGAGCGCGCGGCGCTGGCTGGGCGGGTTTTTCTCCCAGGGTTGGCCGGGATTCCATGATTGCTGGGTGGAGTTGATGCGGAGGACGGAAGACTTGATGTCCGTCTGGGGCGGCTTCTCCGCCAGAGGCGCGGCTTCCTGCGGCGCGGGTGGAGCCGCGGCGGCGGGCCCTGACTTTTTCGGTTCGCAAGCGGTGAAAAGCAGCAACAAGGGAAGCGTGTGAAGAGGGCGCATGATGAAATTACTGGAAGTCCGGAGTCGTGTCTTTTCGTTCAGTTAAACCAGCCCGAGCACGTCCTGCATGTCGTAAAGTCCGACGGGCTGTTCTTCCAGCCAGCAGGCGGCGCGCACGGCTCCGGCGGCGAAGGTGAGGCGCGAGGACGCCTTGTGGGTGAGTTCCACACGCTCGCCGTCGGCGGCGAAGATCACGGTGTGGTCGCCCACGACATCGCCACCGCGCAGCGTGTGCATGCCGATTTCGCGCGGCTTGCGCGGGCCGATGTTGCCGAGGCGGCCGTGGGCGACGTCGTCCTGATAGGATGTGCCGGTTTCCTCGTTGAGGATTTCCAGGATCCTGCGGGCAGTGCCCGAGGGCGCGTCGATCTTGTGCTTGTGGTGCATCTCGGTGACCTCGATGTCGAAGCGGTCCTGGGTGAGGATGCGGGCGGCCTGGCGGGTGAGCCAGAACAGGGTGTTCACGCCGACTGAGTAGTTAGACGCATAGACGATGGGAATGGTTTTCGCGGCTTCATGGATGATGGCGCGCTCCGCGTCGGTGTGGCCGGTGGTGCCGATGACCAGGCTGGTGCCATGTTTCAAGGCGGCCTCGACGACGGCGGTGGTGAAGGAGTGGATGGTGAAGTCGATGACGCAGGTGGCTTGGGCGAGGGCGGCATCGAGATCCTGTCCGGCGTCATGGGTGGCGGCGACGGGAACGCCGGCGTGGGTGGCGGCTTGAATGACGGCCTGGCCCATGCGGCCGGAGATTCCTGTGATGAGTAAGTTAGGCATAGCGGTTTGAAATGGGGATTGGAGATCGTAGAGGAAGTTAGTCCTCCCAGATGAAGTGTTTGAGCTGGAGTTGGCTGGCGTGGGCGGCGGCTTCCTCGGCGCGGGGGCCTTTGAACGATGCGATTTTCCGGGCGACGGTGATGGCGACGGTCCAGCGCTCGGCTTTCTCAAGCAGGGCGAGCGCGCGGAACCCACAGCGTTCGAAGTATTCCCATTCCGCCGGGACGGTGGTGGTTTCCATGACGGAATGATATGCTTGAAACGCCTCTTTTTCGCGTTTCCGGGTGGGGGTCTTCTCGTCAGACAGCTGTTCCAGCGTGGTGCCGCGGAGATATTGCAGCCGGTTGAACAAGGCCGGCTGGTCTTTCGCCTGGGCGAGCAGCTTGTCGTAAACGGCGAGCGCCTCGATCAGTGATGCCGGGTTCGAGCTGCCCTGCGCGTAAAGCGCCTCGCCGAGAAGCAGGCCGGCGGGGAGTTGGAGCGGGTCGTTTGCAGGGAGCGTCTGGATCCATTTTTCGAGAAACGCGGAGGCCTCGGCAAGGCGATACATGTCGATGAGGTGGCGGGCTTTTTCCAGATAGGCCATGGAACTGACAGGGCCTTTTGCTTCGATGGCCTTGTCGAAGAGGATCAGTGCTTCGTCCTTGGATTGGGAAGTGCCGCCGAGGGCGGCTGAGCGGGCGGCCAGCAACCAGGCGATCTGGGCGCGGGAGGAGTTGGTGTCGGATGCGGCGAGTTTTTCAAGCACCAGCCGGGCGGGGTTGTAGCTGCCGGCCTGGAAAAGATTCCTGCCAAGGGTGAGTGCGGCTTCGGCGGCGGCGGGGTCGGTCGGATAGGTGTCGAGGATCCCTTGGGCGGCGGCGATGGCGGCTGCGGGATCGTTGGAAAGATCCGCGAGGTGGAGGCGGGTGAGCGCGATGCGCGGGGCGAGCGATTCGTCCGGCACGGCGGGCAGGCCGTCGAGTTGGGTTCGGGCGAAAACGATGTCCGGAGGAGAAATCGCCAGGGCGGCCTCCGCCGCGGCGAGACGGGCCTCGGCGGTGCGCGGGTGGTCCGGGAAGCGGTTGATAAACTCCGCGATGGCGGTGCGGGCGGCGTCCGGAGGCGTGGTGGATAGCGCTTTTTCCAGTTCAAGATCCGCTTCGAGATCCTTGTCCGGCGGCGTGCCTTCTTGCTGGATGAGGGTGACGCCCTTGATTTCGCCGGTGCGAAGACGGGCGATCGCGGCTTGGGTTTTGGCGGTTTTGGCCGCGGATCCGGTCAGGGCGAGCGCCGCTTCGTCGAACAGTTGGATGGCGAGTTTCGGATCACCATGCGTAAAGGCGGCGCGGGCTTCGAGAAAAGTGGCTTCACCCTTGAGGGTGGTGGATTTGGCGGTGGCCCGCAGCGTGTCGAGGATCGCGAACGCCTGGTCCACGGCTCCATCCTCCAGATACCAGCGCGCCTGTTGATAGAGCGCCCGCTGGGTCAGCGGGTGATCGGGAAATTCGACCCGCAGGCGGTTGAGCAGGCGGCGGGCTTCGGCGCGTGATTCGGGCGTGCCGGTTTGGTGCAGGCCGATGCCACGGGTGTGGAGGGAATAGGCCAGCAAGTCGGCTTGGTCGTCTGGTTGGGTATAAACCGGCCAAGAGGAGACGGCGGCGTTTCCATCGGCCGACGGAGTGGTCGCAATCGGGCCGATGGCCGGGAGGACAGAAGGCGTGATCCACTGCGCGAGCTGTTCGAGGATCGGGTCGGTGGTGGTGGGTTTCGCCGGCAACCCGCGGAGAATGCGCTCGAAAATGGCGTCCAGGCGCGGTGAGTCCGGGTGATTCTGAAGAAATGCCAAGAGCGATTTCGCGGCGGCGGCGGGATTTCCCTGAGCTTGGATGGCATCGGCCAGGCTGACCGCCGCCGAGTGGAAATGATGCAGCGAGAGGCCTTCGGGTTGGTTGATCAGTTCCTGAAAGGCGGTGGCCGCTTCGGCGGGATGGCCTTCGTTGAGAAGCAATTGTGCATCGAGAAACGCCGCGCGCCGACGGTCTTTGGGGGCAAGTTTTTCCTTGGGCGGCATCGATTGACGGGCTTCCGCAGTTCGCCGGAGATCGAGCAGGATTTCCACTTGGGCGAGTTGGATGCCTGCGACCATGGTGGCGTCGGCTTGGGGGAGGATCGTGGCAAGTGTCTCAAGCGCGGCATCCGGTTGGTCGAGCGCGAGTTGGAGGTTGGCCTTGGTCAT
>JBEDKU010000581.1:0-3892 GCA_041172045.1 Verrucomicrobiota bacterium
GAACATGGGAGTGCCTCCGATGGAAAAGGCCGGTTGTCTCATTTTCGAGGATGCGCACGGGCAATCAATCGAGTTTCGGTCCGACCGGGGGCGGGGGCTTGGGCCCTATTTAAGGCGGTGGCGGTTCCTGAAGCCGTTTGACTTCGACATCCGGAATCATAAAGCGCCAACTGTTGCCTCCACAGATATTCCAACCGGTGGGCACCTTCGTATTGTCGAGTTGGCTGCGGGCATTGAGATCGCAGATGAACGAATCCGGATTGTCATGGAGTGGCGCGACGGCCGGCTGTAATTCAACAAGCTGGCGGTGGCGTTGAGTCGATATCTCTCCATTTCTCGGACATTTCATGGTTTTTTCCGTCGTAAATCAAGCGCTTTACCCAAACGTCCGAATCTCCTGTAAAATGAGGATATTCACTCTCAGTAGCCCGCATCATGTTTGGGGCGTGTAAGAGTCTTTCTCCCATGGCAGCTCTCAGCCAATTCTGCTCTTGGAATTCGAAACCCTCTTTTACGTTTTGGCAACTTTATCTAAAACCAGTATTATCGATTAAACATTCGCCACTCGCCACTCGCCACTCGCCACTCGCCACTTGAAACTCGCCACTTGAAACCGCCACTTGAAACTTCTACAGCCCGAAAGCCCGAAAGCCCGAAAGCCCGAAAGCCTCTCCGAACTCCAAAATTGACACGATCCCCGAAAACCGTTCCCTCAACTAATTAATGCTTCTTTCTAAACTACAGCCACCTTTCATCCATGACTTCGTTGGCGGGTGGACTTGGATTTTCGCCTAGGTTTCCAATTTTTCAAACCTTGTGACTGACAGAGCTGTCCATCGTGGGCAGAGCCTTTGTGGAACCTGATGATTTCCAAAACCCTTCATCTTGACCAGGCGCTCGCTACGGGCCTCACGGAGGACGAGCGGGCAAGAGTTGAACGGTTTACCGACTATTTTGCGGAGCTTCGACCGGTGTTGTCGGCGTTTCTCGTGACAAGGACAGGAGGAGACCCAAGCGCGGCGGGGGATTGTTTGCAGGAAGTGGCGGTGGTGCTTTGGAAGAAACACGAGACTCGCTGGAGTGCGGAGGATTTCCGGCGTTATGCCTTCCGCTGCGCAGACATCGAGGCGCGTTCTTACCGGCGCAAATGCCACCGGCTCGGCAAGCGCATCGTTTATCTGGCGCCGGATGTCGTCCAAGCGCTGGGAAATGAAACCCAGGAACAAATCGTCGCGGATCCGGTTCCGAGCCGCCGCCGATTGGACGCCTTGCAACTCTGCCTAGGCGGACTCGATCCCATTCAACGCGAACTGCTGGACGCCCGCTATCAAAAGGACGGAGTGGGAAAAAGCGTCGCCGATATCGCCCAGGAGCGGGGTTGCAAAATGGAGGCCCTCTACAAACGGCTGGAGCGCATCCGGACTTACCTGCAGAGTTGTATTGTGAAACGTCTCAAGGAATTACACACGTGAGTATCATTCCCTCAGAACAACCGCTGGAGAGCGGTGAGTTGATCGAATTGGTGGATCGCTATCTGGACCAGCGGCTCGATGAGACTCAAGGAAAGCGCCTTGAGGCATTGTTGCGGGATGATCCGCAGGCCAGACAGTATTTTGCGGGGCGTATCCGGCTTCACGCGGAACTCCATTCCTTGGCCCGCCCGCTTCGAATTGAAATCCACGAGGATCGGGATCTTGTCATCGAGCAGACGGGCGGCGTCTCCACTGTGACCGCCCGCCATTCGAATCGCGTCAGCGTGGCTCCATCGATGGGGCGAATCGAGGGACCCACAAGAAGCCGGAGCGCCGGATGGTGGCCCGCCGTGCTGGTGCTGGTTCCTATCGCCTGGTTGGTCCACTTGGGACGCCAGGAAATCGCGCGGCAACAGTCGCCGGCCCTTTCCATAGCGACATTGGAAAACACCTCATTCGAAGCGGAAACCCTCAAAGAAGGTGAAATCCGCAATTCAGTGGTCGGCTGGGAAACCAGCACGAACAAGCGTCAGACATCAGTGGTCAATCCAGGTAAAAGCCTCAGCGGCGGGCGGCATCTGCCGGAATCGGAAGCCAAACTCAGCAGCAAACAAGTGCTGAGCCTGACGATCGACCGTAGTGGGGAAGCGGGCTGGGTCCGGCAACGCCTTTATGCGGAAACGGCACTGGGCGTGAAACGGTTGCAACTCGCCGACATCGACGGGCGCACTATCCAAGTGGAACTCACTTTGATTCGTCCCGCGGTCGAAGGAACGGCTTTTGCGCAAAACGATGTGTTCCTATTTGCAGGCATCCAAGAGGAGTTACGGCCGGGAAGAAAGGCTGCGATCTATCGAATCAATACGGGATCCAAAGGCTGGTTGCAAGCCGACCGCAATCTCGGTCTGGCAAATGACCAGAGGGTGAAAATCACCTTTAACCTGAAAGTCAAAGTCGGGGAAATGCGGGGAGATGTGTTCTTCGTGGTGGGAATCGCCCGGGACTCGCCGCCCGGGGGGGAGATCTATATGGATGAGTTCTCATTGAAAATCTTGGACCGCTGAGAGCCACGCCCAAGGCGGGACTTGGTTAAACTGCCAGTCGGATCGGATGGTGAGTTTGATCAACTGCGATAAGTTTTATCAAAAACCGCTAGTGGTAATTTGGAGGATCAGAAGGGCGCTGCCTTCATTACGGAAAGCCTTGCAGGCGAAGCGTTGTAAATTATTGGCTGGCAGCGTCCAGAGCCTTTCTGTCGGGTGGGTGGCGTCGTGATACTAGTTGGCTAGCTCGGCATCGGTTTCACTCCATTTTTCTTTGGCCTCGCAATACAACCTGCTGCATAAAAGTGGATCGGAAACGGTGAGCGTCCAGTCCATCGCGGTGGCACCGTCGATTCGCGCGGCGACGGGGATGAAGCCTTTGAGCGCGGCATCGCGTTGCAGTCCGGGCGGAAGACTGGTGATCCAGTCCGCGGCATCGGCATAGTTTCCGTGGGTCCATGTGCTGGTGAATTGATCGAGTCCGCTGGCATCGTCTGATCTCAGTCATTCTAGTGGCCACTCGGCGCGTTCCTTGGTCTCGGGTCCGATGGTGGTGGCGGCGATGGCGGCGGTTGCCAAGTCATGCTTTCCGGGCGTGAGCGATGCGGAACTCAGGATCTCCCGCGCGGCGTCGAATCCTTGTTGGGCAACGAGTGATCCAAAGCAAGAGGAGAAATTCTGCCGGGTCAGAGCGGTGCTGAACTTTTCCAACGCCTGCCGCCGCGCCTCTGTGCTTTGCAACTTGCCAATGTAATCATTGGCGGCTTTCTCTTGGGGTGAACGCGGCAGTTGAGAGATCTGTTGGATGGAAGCGGATGGGTCGCTCTGAACGGCGGCGATCCTGGCGCGGAGTTTCGAGACGGTAGGGTTGCCTTCTTCAATCCCGCCTGCGGCTTGGGTCGAATCCAACCATTTCCGTAAGGCTCCTCCGAGGGCGTGGTTCATGGCACCTTCATCGCCTTCGAACCAGTCTTTGAAAGCGCTCAGCGCGTTCTCAAGCGGAAACTTGAAAGATGATAGAATTTTGTTATGTCAAGCGATGGTCCATGCGGGTTCGGATTTTGCAGCAGATTCTAACATCAATAGCCATAGGTCTCCAGCAATCTCTGAATCCTCCTGATCGAACTTGAGATTCTTCTCCAGAAGATCGCAGATTTCCTTGCACTCTCTTAGCGTGGCAGAGGTGAGTTTGGCTCGATATTTCTTTTCAAATTCCCCGATGCGTTTGTCAGTCTTCACGCCGGGTCTTACACCTGCCAACTCGCCGAAACCGTCGATATCTATCCGACCTGGGCCGCCCTCGCAGGACTCCCGGCCCCGGCGGGCCCGCAGCCGATCGACTGCACCAGCCTTATTTCCGTCCTCAAGGATTCCGCC
>JBEDKU010000582.1:0-2750 GCA_041172045.1 Verrucomicrobiota bacterium
CAACTCTCGGCGCACCCGGACAACCGATGACCTCCCACACCGCGCCACTCACTCCCACCCAAGTGGAAAAACTCCGCGCGGCGCTGGAGTGGCAGGGGTTTGATTTCGAATCCAAACCCTACGCCGTATTCTCCGCCCGCAAGGGCAAGCTCAACGTCACGGTTTATGAAAAGGGTCCCAAGGTGCTGATCCAGGGCAAGGATACCGAAGACTTCATCCGCTTCACCCTCGAACCCGAAGTCACCGGCATCGCGAAACTCGGCTACGAGGAAATTCTCGAACCGGACAAATTCGAACCTCACTTCGGCATCGATGAAAGCGGCAAGGGCGACTATTTCGGCCCGCTCGTCATCGCCGGGGCCTACACCGACGCCGCCATCGCCCGGCACTTGATCGGCGCCGGCATCATGGACTCCAAGCGCGTCACCAGCCCGGCCCGCATCCGCCAGCTCGCCGCCATCATCCGCGCCACGCCCGGCTGCAACACCGCCGTCATCGCCATCGGCCCGGAGCGCTACAACTCGATGTTCGCCTCGTTCAAGAACCTCAACCGCCTGCTTGCCTGGGGCCACGCGCGCGCCATCGAGACGCTCGCCGCCGCCCGCCCGGACTGCCCGCGCACCTTGAGCGACCAATTCGCCCGCCCGGAGATTCTCCAGCGCGCCCTCAAGGAAAAAGGCCTCACCCTCCAGCTCGAACAACGCACCAAGGGCGAGTCCGACACCGCCGTCGCCGCCGCCTCCATCCTCGCCCGCGAGCGCTTCATCGACTGGATGGATCAAACCTCCGCCGCCTGCGGCATCAAGCTGCCGTTGGGAGCCTCCGATTCCGTCATCCAGGCGGCCCGCGATCTGGTCGCGAAAATGGGTCCGGATGCCCTCGGAAAGGTCGCCAAACTCCACTTCAAGACCACCCACGCGGTGTTAGGCACGGCTCCATCAGATGGGACCGATTAGCCGTTCGACACCAAGCCGTTCCATAAATTCCGGCCATTCCGACGTTTCTTTCCCCACTGGCACGGAAATCGCATCGAATTCAGAGATTTTTGGCGGGACAATTCCACCGTGATCGTGCATAAATCTCCGCACCCCCCTAATTCTCAATCCCTCCCCTACTCTCATGGCTACCATAACCAAACGCGAACTCGTCATTAAAATCACCGACCAACTCGGTGCCAAGGGCCTCGAAATCACCCAACAGGACGTGCTCGAAGTCGTCCAGACCCTGATCGATGAAATCACCGACTCGCTCGCCCACGGCGACACCGTGGTCATGCGGAATTTCGGCGCCTTCCAAGTCCGCGAAATGAAAGCCAAGATCGGCCGCAACCCGAAGGACCCCGGCAAGGACGTGCCGATCCCCGCCCGCGCCGCCGTGAAATTCAAGCCCGGCAAGGAGATGAAGGAAAAAGTCGCCACCACCCTCCAGGTCATCCGCGAGCGCAAGTCGTGATTTCCCGCCGCCTGAAAAACCCGCCGCTCCGCCTCGTCGCAGTTTGCAGCGTGGCGGTTTTTGTTTTCCCCTCCTGCTTCTCGCGCCCCGGCGGCCACGACGGCTACCAGACCCGCTCCTACACCGTGCGCGGCGAGCACTATCAACCGATGAGCGTGGATGAGGCGCTCGACTTCGAGGAAACCGGCACCTGCTCCTGGTATAACGAATCCTCCTTCTTCGGCCTCAAACGCGGCACCACCTCGCTCGGCGAAAAAGTCATGCCCTGGCACCTCACCGGCGCCCACAAGACCCTGCCCCTGCCCTGCCTCGTCAAGGTCACCAACCTCGAAAACGGCAAATCCCTCAAAGTCCGCATCAACGACCGCGGGCCCTTCATCCCGGGCCGCATTCTCGACCTCACCCCCCGCGCTGCCAAAAAACTCGGCTTCCGCGACGACGGTCTCACCGAGACCCACATCAAGGTCATTTCCGTCGGCGACGGCTCCTACAAACGCAAAAAACGCGGTTGGCTTTTCTGATCTCGTTTACGACATCAAGCGCTGAGAGCTTTCCGGGCTTGAACAACCCAAGTGTCCGCCCGCAGACTCCGCCCGCTCTTCGCGAGCGCTCTCCTTATGTCCAATTCTCCTGAAATTCGCGTCTTCGCCCCCGCCACGGTGGCCAACGTCGCCTGCGGTTATGACGTCCTCGGTTTCGCCATCGACTCCCCCGGCGATGAAATCGTCGTGCGCTTCAGCGACAAGCCCGGCCTGCACATCACCAAGATCACCGGAGACAATGGCAAGCTCCCGAAAAATCCCGCGCAAAACTGCGCCGGCGTTGCCGCGCTCGACCTGCTCAAGCACCTCGGCATGACCGACCGCGGCATCGAGATGGAGATCCACAAGAAAATGCCCTTCGGCTCCGGCCTCGGCTCGTCGTCCGCCTCGTCGGTCGCCGGTGCCTTCGCCGTGAACAAACTCATCGGCGATCCACTTTCCAAGAAACAGCTCCTCCCCTTCGCGATGGCCGGCGAAGCATCCGCCGACGGTGCTTGGCACGCCGACAACGTCGCCCCCTGCCTCTTCGGCGGCATCGTCTTCATCCGCTCCAACGACGAGCTCGACTTCGCCCAGATCCCCTCGCCCAAAAACCTGTGGGCCGCCGTCGTCCATCCCGACATCGAAATCCTCACGAAAGTCGCCCGTGAAATCCTGCCCAAGGAAATCCCGCTCGAAAACGCCACCCAGCAGATTGGCAACCTCGGTGGCCTGCTCTGCGGACTCATCCAGGAAGACTACGGCCTCATTTCACGC
>JBEDKU010000583.1:0-7434 GCA_041172045.1 Verrucomicrobiota bacterium
GTGTGACTCGGTGACGGTGGTGAATCCGGCCGAGCGTCTAACTGGGCTGGCGGAACAGGCGGGCTGGGAAATCGTGCGGCCGGAGCGCCCTTGGAAATCGCGTCGGGGATTTGGCATCCGGGCGCTGGCGTTGCTTTTCGGCTGGGGCGAGGATCCGGGGAAATTGAAGAGCTAAGGCACCACGAATCCCACGAATCTTGGAAGAGGGGTCTGAAGAAGGATGAGCTTTTCTTCCTATTCTCAAAGATTCGTTCGATTCGTCAGATTCGTGGTTCTTCATTTCTTTTTTGGGTGGGACGTGTCGAGCCTGTCCGCTGTGTTGAATTGGTTGTCAGTCGGGGATTTCCGCGGTTACTTTCACCCGCCGTTAATTTCCACCAACCCCGCCACTCATGCATCCATTTCTCGCACCCGATTTTCACATCCGCTGGTCCACGCTCGTCCCCGAGGCGGTGGAGCCGGACATCCGCCATGCGCTTGAGATCGCAAAGCAAAATATCGAGGTGATTTGCGCCCAGGATCCCGCCGCCGCGACCTACGAATCGACGTTTATCGCATTTGAAAAAGCCAGCGAGGACCTCAATCGCGGTTGGGGCAGACTCAACCATCTGGACTCGGTGTGCGACGCACCCGCCCAACGCGAGGCGCTTGGCAAGATGCTGCCGGAGGTGACCGATTTCTACTCGTCGCTGGCGCTGAACGAGCGGCTGTGGGCGGTGATCAAGGCGGCGGGCGAAAGTCCGGAAATCGCCACGTTGACGCCGATTCAAAAACGTTTCGTCGATGAAACGCTGGCCGATTTCCGCAACTCCGGCGCGGACCTTCCTCCGGCGCAAAAGGAACGCATCGCCGCCATCGAGGCCGAGCTTTCCAAGATCACCAAGGAGTATTCTGAGCATGTGCTCGACTCGACCAACGCGTGGGAGCTCGTCATCACGGACGAGGCGAAACTCGCCGGACTGCCGGATTCCGCCAAGGCCGGAGCCGCCGCGAACGCCCTCGCGAAAGGTCATGAAAACACGTGGCGCTTCACCCTTCAGTTTCCCTCGATGTTCCCGATCATGCAGCACCTGCACGACGACGACATCCGCCGCCAGGTGTGGGAGGCTTCGTCGAAAGTCGGAGCTACCGGTGAGTTTGACAACAGTGCGCTGGTCTGGCGCATCCTCGAACTCCGCCACGAAAAAGCGGAAATCCTCGGCCACCCACATTTCGCCGACCTCACCCTTCTCCGGCGGATGGCGAAATCCGGCGGGACGGCGCTCGAATTCATCGAAAACCTCCACGCCCGCATCCACCCGGCCTTCCTCGCGGAGCACAAACAACTCGCCCAATACAAAGCCGCGAAATCCGGTCAACCGGTCGGTCCGCTAGAGCCATGGGAGGTCGCCTACTGGGCGGAGAAACAACGCCAGGAAAACTACGATTTCGACGAGGAGGCGCTGCGTCCGTATTTCCCGGTCGATGGCGTGATGGCCGGCATGTTTGAAATTGCCTCGCGCCTTTTCGGTATCACCATCCGCGAACTCGAGACCGTTTTCCTCGAACCCGGATCCCCGGCTCAATCCCTCGTGGAAACCTGGCACCCCGAGTGCAAGTTCTACGAAATCCACGATTCAAAAACCGCCGCCCATCTCGGTTCGTTCTACGCCGACTGGCACCCGCGCGAGTCGAAACGCGGCGGCGCGTGGATGAACTCGCTGCACACCGGCGCGCTCGGCGAGCCGCACCTCGGGCTGATCATCGGCAACATGAGCCCGCCGGTCGATGGCAAGCCGGCGCTTCTCACCCACAGCGAGGTGGAGACGATTTTCCATGAGTTTGGCCACCTGCTTCACGGACTGCTCAGCGAGGTTTCCGTGAAATCGCTGGCTGGCACGAACGTCCCGTGGGACTTCGTCGAGCTGCCCTCGCAGATCATGGAGAATTTCTGTTGGGACCGCGAGTCGCTGGATCTTTTCGCCCGTCATTTCGAAACGGAAGAGCCGATTCCCGAGGATCTCTTCGTGAAAATGATCGCCGCGAAGAACTACCTCAGCGCCTCCGCGTTCATGCGTCAGCTCGCCTTCGCCAAGCTCGACCTGGAACTCCACATCCATCTATCCGCCTATCTTGGCAAGGACCTGGATGCCGTGGATCGCGAGGTGCTCGCCGGTTACCTCGCCCCGCTCAAGACGCCGTCGCCCTCGATGATGCGGCGCTTCAACCACCTTTTCAGCAGCCCCACCGGTTATGCGGCCGGCTACTATTCCTACAAATGGGCGGAAGTGCTCGATGCCGACGCCTTCACCCGCTTCCAGGAGGAGGGCGTGCTCAACGCCGAGACGGGAGCCGCCTTCCGCGAGCACATCCTCAGCAAGGGGAACTCCGTCCCGCCGGACGAACTCTACCGCCGCTTCATGGGCCGCGATCCGGAGCTTGAGCCGCTGCTCGTCCGCGCCGGACTGGCGGAACCGGCGCTCGCCTGATAGGTGCGAACTCTATCAGTGGACCGCTTCGGCCGCGGTCGTGCGACTCTTGAAACAGAGGGCGACCGCGACCGTGACCAGCGTGCCGGCGAGGACCCGCCAGGTGAACTCGATGACCGGCAGCCACTCGAAATTTTCGTAGAGCGGCTTGCCAGTCACCATCGTCCAGACCTCGTTGGGGAGATTGCTCAGGTAGGCGACGGCGACGATACCCGCGGCCATCGCAACCACATTTCCCAGTTCGCTGCCACGGGTCTTGGTGAACAGCCCGACCATGAAGATTCCAAGCAGCGATCCATAGGTGTAGCCGAAGCTGCCGAGAATGATGCCGATGATGCTCAGGCTCGGGTTATGGGCCTTCACCAGCGCGGTCAGCAGCCCGACCATGATGAGAATGAAGGCAAAGGCCACGGTGCTCAGTTTGATGATCTTCACCCGCGCGTGATCGTCTTCAGGCGTCTTGAACCAGCGGAAATGGAAATCGCGCGAGTAGCTGGTGGCCAGCGAATTCATCGCCGTGCCGAGCGAGCCCATCGTGGTGGCCAGCACGCCGGCGACGACCAGTCCGCGGAGGCCGCCGGGCATCACGTCCACCACGAAAAAGGGGAAGATCCGCGTGTTGTCCGGCGTGCCCTTGGCCGTCACCGGCAGCAGGGGATCATGCACCACATGACCGTAATAAACCGAAAGCAGGATGCCGATGGTGAGCACCGCGTAGGTCACCGGGATGTCCGCCAATCCGGATAGAATGGTGGCCACCGCGCTCTGGCGCTTGTTCTTCGCGGTGAGCATGCGCTGGACCATGTCCTGGTCGGTGCCATGGGTCGCGAGCGTGACAAACAGCGAGCCGAACAACGCCGCCCACACCGTGAACTCGCTTTCCAACACGCTCTTGATCGAGCCCCAGGTGGCCCCGTATTTCGCGACGAACTCCGGTGTCGCCGGCACGTCGCCTTTCCATTCCCACAACTTCAGGTCATGCGCGTCGGTCAAATGCGTCTTCGCGCCCTCCCAGCCGCCGGGAATGTGGCCGAGGAGGAACCAGACGGAAAATCCGAGCGCGCCGAACAGCACCGCGATCTGCAACACATCGGTCCAGATCACCGCCTTGATCCCGCCGATGGCCGTGTAGGCGGCGGTTAGGATCGTGATCAAAACAAGCGCTCCGCCGGTGACCCAGAATTGCTGCCATACGCCCAAAGGTTTCCCCGGGTTGAGCTGGTTCCAAATCACCACCATCAGCAGCGTCGGCACCCACAGCCGCGAGCCGCTGGCCAGCGAGCGGGTCACCAGGAAAATCACGCTCGCCACACTGCGGGTGCGCGGGCCGAAACGGATTTCGAGAAATTCGTAAATACTCACCACGTTGTGTTTGTAAAACGCCGGGATGAACACGGCGCTCACCACCAGTCGGGCCAGCAGATAGCCGACCATCAACTGCGCGTAGGTGTAGTTCCGCAGCCGGAAGCCCTCGCCCGGCGTGCCGAAAAACGTGCCCGCGCTGATTTCCGAGGCGAGGATCGACGCCAGCACCGCCCACCACGGGATCGACCGGCCACCGAGCGCGAAATCCGACACGTTGTTGTTCCGGCGGCTGAAATGCATCCCGATGCCGATGATGATGGCGAAATAAATTCCGATGATAACGAGATCCAAGCTCAGGGCCGACATGTGGCGGATGCTACGGCCCGCGACCCGCGATCCAAGCCCCAAGTTCCAAGCGGAAAAACAACCCGTTTGTGGGATGGCTGCCGCCGCCCGCCGCCTGCTAATTTAAGACATGAGACTCATCGCCCTGTTTGCACTTTTCGCCCTCCTCCCGCTGCGGGCGGAGGACGAGCGCCCGATCGACCGCGACGTGCCCAGGGAAAAAACCGCGCCGAACCAACTGCCCACGCTGTGGATCGCCGGCGACTCCACCCTCCGCTCGAACGCCCCCATGCGCGGCTGGGGCCAGGACCTCGGCACCTTTTTCGACTCCGCGAAAATCAACGTTGTCAACCGCGCCATCGGCGGTCGCTCGTCGCGCACGTTTTTCACCGAGGGCCGCTGGAAGGAAATTCTCGACGGTATCAAACCCGGCGATTTCGTCATCATCCAGTTCGGCCACAACGACGTCGGTCCGCTCGACGAGCGCGGGAAATTCCGCGGTTCGGTCAAGGGCATCGGCGAGGAGACCGAAAAGGTCGCCAAGCCGGACGGCAGCGTCGAGGAAGTCCGTTCCTACGGCTGGTATCTGCGGGAAATGGCCCGCAGCGCCCGCGAGAAACAGGCGAAGGTCATCCTCTGCTCGCCCGTGCCCCACAAGAAATTCGACGCCGCCGGGAAATTCGTCCGCGACTGGCAGGAGTTCCGCGGCTGGGTCGCCGCCTGCGCCAAGGCGGAGCAGGCCGCTTTCCTCGATCTCGCAGACGCCATCGGCAGCGCCTATGACAAACTCGACCAGCCCACCATCGAGAGCTACTTCGCCGACAAGGGCACGCACACCAGCGCCGCCGGCTCCCTGTTCAACGCGAAGACCGTGGTTTCCGGCCTGCGTGCCATTCCCACTGCGCCGCTAGACGGCTACCTGAATGCGGTGGGGAAAGAAATTCCCGCGTTATAAAATCGCGGCCGGGGAATTGATGTCTTGCAGCGAAGTTTGGAACGGTTCATCTTTAAAGTGAATCATAACCAAAGACCATTATGGAAACGCTCATCGTCATTGCCAATCTTGGACGGGTTAGACCCGTGAATTTCCGTGACGCGGGAGATGACCCGCAGCAGAAGGCCCACCTGTTCGAATATCCCGGCGGCATCGTGGAAATGCGGCCCGAACAAATCAGCGAGGTGGTCACCGACCAGGCCGGCCGCTTTCCCCAGAGCGGATCAGTCGATCGCAAGGGTGGCATGTCCTACGGCGAGGAACACAACCTCAAATCCGAACTCGAAAAACAAGCGCTGGAACGCGTCGCCTCGAAGATCGGCGAGATTGTCAGCTCGGCCGGCAACCCGGCGTGGCGCCTCGTCTTCCCGCAGACGGTATTGCCAAGCTTGGTCAAAGCCCTGCCCGCCGGCGCGCGGAAGTGCCTGGCGGAAACCGTGCCCGGAGATCTGACAAGCATCCCCCTGCCTGAACTTGAAAAACGTTTCCTCAACGGAAACTGAACCCTAACCGGAGGTCGGGCGTCCTCGGATCCGTCGCGGACCGGGTGAACGCCGCAGTATGGAAAAGGAACAATATCTCAATGATCCCTGGCTGGTCGCCGCATGGCCCGGCATGGGCGCGGTGGCGATCAGCGCCGGCTACTATCTGATGGCCAAGCTCGGCATGCACCTGCTGGCGGAGTTCCCGGCGCGCGATTTTTTCGATCTGGAGCGCGTGGAGGTGAAGAACGGCCTGATCCAAACCGGGCGCCTGCCGCGCAGCCGGCTGTTCCTGTGGCATGACCCGCAGCAACGGCACGACCTCATCGTTTTCATCGGCGAGGCGCAACCACCGGCCAAGGGCGGGGCGTTCTGTTCGCAGCTCATCGGCCATGCCGAGCACCTCGGCGTGAGGCGGGTCTTCACTTTCGCCGCCATGGGCACCCAGATGCGGCCCGAGCAGGAGTCGCACGTCTTCGGCGCGGCCATCGACTCCGGGAGCCTGGCCGAATTCAAACGCCATAAGGTACGGCCGATGGAAGAGGGCCAGATCAGCGGACTGAACGGAGTCCTGCTAGGAATCGCCGCCGAGCGTGGCATGTCCGGCGGCTGTCTGCTGGGCGAGATTCCCAGCGTTTTTTCGCAGTTTCCATTCCCGAAAGCCTCGCTCGAAGTGCTCCGGATTTTCGCGGCGATGACCGGGATCACCCTCGATTTCAAAGAACTGCAAGCCCAGTCCAAGCAGGTGGAGCAGGGCCTTGCGGAATTCCTCCATCACTTGGAAAACTCCGTCGAGAATCCGCAGGCGCAGGCTCTCAGGCTGGAAGCCCCGGAAACGGAGGCGGAGACGGAGGAAGCCCTATTCCGCCTGGGTTCCCGCGACAAGCAGCGGCTGGACGAGCTTTTCGAAAACGCCGCCAAGGACCGCTCTCAAGCCTACGCGCTCAAGCAGGAGCTCGACCGGCTCAAGGTATTCCACGATTACGAAGACCGCTTCCTCGACCTGTTCAAGGAACCCGACTGAAAACCTTATTGTTCCGCTTCCCTCAGCGCGTGAAACACCTTGAGCGCCGCGTAGGCGTCGTTCGCCGCATACAGGAGCTGACGCTCGGTCAGCTCCTTCATCGCCCAGTTTGAAGTGGTCACGGATTTGGATTTCAAAAACCTGCGGTTGAAGAGCATGGCGACGGCGGACTTCGCGCCGACGGCGTTCCGGTAGCCAAGCTGCTTGAACGAGCGGTCCAGATCCACGATCGAACCGGGCTGGATGCCGAAGCGGTTGGAAATCTGATAGAGATCCCCGCCCAGGCCGAAGCCGATCTTCATGAGTTCGGTCGAGCGCAACAACTCCATGATCGCCGGGTGGCTCTCGACACAATGTGACTGGAAGATGAAGGCCTTCTCGGTGGTGGCGAACTGCAGCACGTGCGGCCCCTCGGACACCTGGCCCTTGTGGAAGGTCGGCTTGGATTCGGTGTCGAAGCCCACCTGACCGGCCCGCATCAGCTCGTCGAGCGCGATTTCCGCCTGCCGCAGCTCGGTGACGACGAACACCCGCTCCATCCCGAGACCGTCAAACGGTTCCAAGGTGGCGATGTCGGTTTTGTGAGGTGTGATTTTGTGGTGGAGCATATTGATTGCAAAAACGAGCTAACGAGGATTTCACCCCCATCGCACAACCGGTCGAATCGATGATCCGGCATGAGTTGTTCCAGACCAAGGCGGATCCGATCCCGGATTTTCTCTCCAAAGGTGATGATCCCATTCGGCTCCGGGCGCAAGCGGTGATTCTCGGAAGCGTGGAAAATCCAAGTGGTCGGAGGTGGCCAACTCGTCGCTG
>JBEDKU010000584.1:0-2912 GCA_041172045.1 Verrucomicrobiota bacterium
GTGACGGTCGAGTAAGCGACAGAGGGATTGAAATTCACCGAGTCCGTCGGGATGAACGTGACCCCGAGCGTGTGGGTGCCGACGCCGAGCAAGGTTCCCGCGGCGGGGGAATAGACCCTCGTCCCGGCAATTTCCGTGAACGCGCCGTTGTTCCACCAATACGGGTTGGACGAATCGAGTTGGAGCCCACCCAGCGTGGTTCCATAGGTGATGGATTTCACCAGGGTGTTGAAATAGATCGGCGTGGAGACCTTCGCGATCGTGAAGGTCCGGCTGACGCTGGCCACGCTGTCAGTCGTGGTGACCGTGTAGTCGCCGGCGTTGCTGGGGGCGGTGGCGCTGGGTCCATACACCGTCGCGCCGCGGCCCTGATAGAGCGAGGTGAATGCCGTCGAGAACGTGTTGGATGGATTCATGTTTCCAACAGCAGGAAACCGCGTGGCTGCCGGCGGGCTGTTTTTCCCACCGTAGTTTCCGCCCCACAGAAGGATCGTGCCATCGGACTTCAGCGCGATGGAATTGTCATAACCGGCGGCGAGAGCGACAACCCCCACTCCCTTGGTGGACTCCGGCACGTTGAGTTGGCCGGACAGGTTGCTGCCCCAGGCGACCACGCTGCCGTCGGACTTGAGCGCCAGGGCATGGATCTCACCCGCCTCGATCGCGACGACGCCGGTGAGGCCGGCGGGAGGATTCCAATACGAATACCGCAAGTCACCCCAGCCCACCACGGTGCCGTCGGATTTGAGCGCGAGGAAGAAATCGGATGCGGCTGCGATCGACTTCACCCCGGACAACGCCGCTGGAACGGCCGCTTGTCCATTGTTCTGATAGCCCCAGTAAACCACGGTGCCGTCGGACTTGAGGGCCAGCGAGCCGTCCTCCGCCGCTGCGACCGCGATCACCTGGCTGAGTCCGCTGGGAACGCTGGACTGGCCGAAGCGGTTTTCCCCCCACGCGACCACCGTGCCATCCGTCTTGAGGGCAAGCACGTGGTCGCCACTGGCTGCGATTTTCACGACCCCCGTGACGCCAGCCGGCAGGTTGCTGGCATAAGCGCCCCAGGCCGCGAGGGTGCCATCGGATTTCAGGGCGACCGATAGCTGATCCCCCGCTTCCACGGCGACCACATTTGCCAATCCGGCGGGCACATCCGATTGCCCATAAGAATTTCCGCCCCAGGCCAAGACGGTGCCACCGGACCGGAGTGCCAGCGTGTGGTCCCTGCCGGTGGACACGGCGACCAACGAATTCAGTGCCGCCGGGATGAAACGCTGGCCGAATGAATTGCTGCCCCAGGTGACCACGGTGCCGTCGGATTTGAGGGCCGCCACGTGCGAGCCGCCGGCATCAATGGCGACCACCCCGGTGAGCCCGGCCGGAATATTAGAAGGAAGGCTGTTCATCGTGGTGCCATCGCGGTCACCCCATGAGACGACGCTGCCGTCCGATTTCACCGCGACCGAATTGTTGGTGCCCGCGGAAATGGCGATCACGCCCTTGAGCCCCGCCGGGACCTGGCTTTGGAACACCCCATTGTTGCCCCAGGCCACGACCGAGCCGTCTGACTTGAGGGCAAGGCTGTGGAATTCACCGGCGGAGACCGCCACCACATCGACCAGCCCGGCGGGCGGGGTGGCGTAGTCATAATAGCCATGGCCCCAGGCCGTGACGGTGCCGTCCGCCTTGAGCGCGAGGCTGTGTTCGGCACCGGCGGAAATCGCGATGATGCCGGTGAGGCCCGGTGGCACGTTGATCTGGCCGCCCGAGTTGGAGCCCCAGGCGACGACGGTGCCGTCGGTCTTCAGCGCGAGGCTGTGCGCCTTGCCCGCGGAGACCGCGACCACATTAGTTAGACCGGCGGCCACCGTGGCGTGGTTGGAAATGCCACCCCATGCGACCACGCTGCCGTCGGATTTGAGTGCCAGCGTGTGATAGCCACCCGCCGAAACCGCGGCGACATTGGCAAGTCCCGGCGGCACGTTGGTCTGGCCGTAGCCGTTCCAACCGTAGGCGGAGACCGTTCCATCCGATTTCAGCAGCACCGTATGGCCGATGCCCGCGGAAATGGAGGACTCATGGGTGGCACCCGTGAAAACCTGGAATGGCTTGGGAGCGCCGTCGTAGGTCAGATTCGCTGGCGGATAGAGACCGGCCGTTGGCGAATATTCGCGGTTCGTCAGACCGTAGAGGTGGAAACCTGATGGACTAACCGAAAGGGTCGCCGAACCGTCGGCGGCGGCGAGATACTTGTAGTCGATGCGGAGGCCGTTGTTGTCGCCATAGGCGTCCTCATTCACCGTGACCTGCCCCATGGCCCCCTGCAGCGTGACGTTGCGGTCGCCGTTCTCAAATCCTACGGAGAACAAGGACAGCACATAGCGCGCGCCGGGGGTCAGGCCGTCCAGCCGGATCGTCGCCGGGGCGGCGGAGGTGGAGATGAAATCATTGGCGAGCGCGCGGCTGGCATCGCCCAGGTTGTTGGAGTCATTGTTGGAAACGCTGCCGAAGGACGTCGTTGATAGTTTCCCGACGACCGCCGGGTTGGCGCCCGCGACGCCGGTGAACGCCACGCCGCCAAGCGTGAACGAAGCCGCGGAACCGAAGCTGTAGGCATGCGTGTAATGAAACTTCGGATCCAGCCCGCTCGTCACCTCATTCGTCCAAGGCGAGATGGTCCAGCGGGCCGCATCGACCTGCACTTGAATCGCCGTCGCCGACGCGAACTGACCATCCCAGGCCCTGACGGTGAAGGCGTTTTGTAGTCCGGAGGAGCCGTTTGCAGGCGTCCAGAGCAGCGTTTCACCGCTGGCAATCAACGTGGTTCCCGGCACCACCGCCACCCAGGCCGAACCGTTCCACTTTTGCAGCGCGCCGGAGCTGATCGCCTCGATCCGGAATGAGAGGACGTC
>JBEDKU010000585.1:0-4629 GCA_041172045.1 Verrucomicrobiota bacterium
CGCCATCGCCGCCGGTGTCCGCCGCATCGAAGCCGTCTGTGGCGAGGCCGCTTGGAATTACATTCGCGAGATGGTCGGAAAATGGGACCAGGATCTCAAAGCCGCCTCGACGAAACTCAAAGCCGCCAACGAAAAGCTAACCGCGCTCGGCGGAGAGCCCGTCTTCGCTAACGAATTCCCCCACATCATGGGAGCCATGCTCGTGGAGCGCGCGGATATCGGCCAGATCAACGCCACTTACGCCCACGGCATGCGCACGCTGGAGGAAACCCAACAAGCCGCCATCGAGGCCGAGAAACGCATCAAGAAAATCCAGTCCGCCCAAGCCGCATCGCTGGCAGACGAATCCCTCGCCGAACTCATCGCCCTCGGTCAGCCCATCATCGTCTCCTTCGAGTCCGACGCCTCGCTGCTCCAGGAGCTCCAAAACGGCCTTAAGAAAAAGCAATTCGCCGGCCCCGCCCTGCTCATCGTCGATGACGGAGAAAAACTCCACCTCGCCACCCACTGCGGCCCGGACGCCCTAGCAGCCGGCCTCAAGGCCGGCGACCTGCTCCGCGACCTCGCCGCCCTCGCCGGCGGCAAAGGCGGCGGCAAGCCGGACCAAGCGAGAGGTGCCGCGTCGGATCGCGAGAAACTCGCCGCCATAAAGCAGGCGGCTGCTGTGATGCTGCGATGAGACCCACAAAATCCTCCGGAGTCTGTTCATGGATGACACGATGTCTCGCGCAGTTCGCCCTGTTGGGGACGCTTTGCGCAGCAGGGCCCGATACGGCTGAATTTAGCAAGGCGGCATTCGATGGGAATTTGGAACGGGTTAAAGAGTTGCTGGCCAAGGATCCAGCCCTTCTGAATCGTATAGGCGAGAGCGGCACGGCATTAGGTGCGGCGGCTCTTCTAGCGAGAAAAGACGTGGTTGAGTTCCTGTTGTCGAAAGGTGCCGATGTCGAACTGCCATCTCTCCAATACGACGTTCCGAAAGGATCCGACGACCCGATGCCAAGGCAGCTCAGCAGGACACCCCTTCACCTCGCGGCCTTTCAAGGGTATGTGGATATTACGAAGCTTCTTCTAGCCGCAAAGGCAAACCCTTCAGCGACAAGCGAGGATGGTACCACGCCGCTGCACACGGCGGCGGCTTACGATAGGACCGAGATTGTCAAAACGCTGATCGCCGGTAAGGCGGACTTCAATGCCCGCGACAAGGACGAGGCAACACCACTTCATTATGCCGCCGCCCAGAGAAGACCAGAAACCTATGCGGCACTGGTCACCGCCGGCGCAGACATCGATGCTGTGGCACGGAAGGGGCCCTACGCCGGAAAAACCCCGCGGCAGATGGCGATAGATCGCTTCGAGCCGAACCACGCCGATCCAGTTCTTGCGAAGTCCGTCAATTCGATGAGGACGCTTGTCTTTGCGTTTCATGAATTCACACGGAAACACGGAAGCTTCCCAAGCGAGGTGACCGCGAAGGCCTTGGAAAAAACTTTCCGGGGATCCGTCAAACTGGATCCTTCCACCGCGGACGATTTTCTCAATCAAGTCACTCTGGAGTGTTCGGAGCCTGCGTCTCTGGGTGTCTGCATGAAGGGAGATGGGGCCGACAAGCGGTGGATTTGTTCATATATCCCCGGTGCAACCCCCACAAGCGACCCCAAACGGCCGGTGGCCCTCCTACCATTGATATCTGGAAAGCCGTTGTTCGATGCCGCAGAACTTTCAGGCAGGACAGTGATCGCTTTTGCCGATTGCAGCGTGCTTTCCTTTCCGATCGAACCCGATGGCCGGGTGTTGATCAACGGGTTGGACATCTTCGATCCGAAGCAGTCTTTCTGGGAAGGAAAGGAACCAAGTATCAAATGGCCTGCGAGATAGCCAAGAGAGCTACAACATGATTACTTGAAGCAACCGCTGCTCCTCATTCCACCGGATGATCTTCTCATCCGCCGTGATCAGCGGGAGTCCCAAAGTAATCGCCGTGGCGACGATGATCCGGTCGGCAGGATCGCCATGGAAGTCGGGCAGGCGGCAGCTTGCCGTGGAAATTTCCGCGGTGAGCGGGGCGAGGCAGACTGGCGTTTCGAGGTTGGCGGAAAACCAGGATTCCTCGTCCGGCATCAGTTTCAGCCGGCCTTTCATTGCCAGCATGGCAACTTCCCACTGCGAGATGGCGGAAACGATGGCGGTGCCGGAAAAATCACGAAGTTTCTCCGCCCGTGCATCACCCGCCGCGGACCAGACCCAGACGTGGGTGTCTAAAACGGCGGCGACAAGATTTTCAATCTTCAGCATTCCATTGTTCTTCCGCGCTCATGAGGTCGCCGAGAATCACGGTGGATTGTTTGGACCGGCCGAACAATATCCCCGGCGAGCTGGCGGAAATCGGGATCAGTTCCGCAGCCGGTTTGCCGTGGCGGGTGATGGTGATGCGGGATTTTTCCTTCTGCACCTTGTCGATCACCCCGAGGCAGGTGGCCTTGAACTGGGTTACCGTGATGTCCATGGGCTAATAATAGTCAGACCATGGTCATTTTCAATGAGTTTGTTGGATCACGGAAATCTCCCAACACCAAATCGATCATCGGAATCTTCGAGTTCAGCACCTCGCTGCTCAAGGAGCCCTGAATGGCCTCAAGAAACGCCAGACCACCGCCCGTGCGGTGATGTTCTGGGTTCAAAGCCCGGCGGGATGGCGCATCACGTGGCCTTTTCCTTGGCGGGTCGCTGTTTTCCAGCGCGGGCCGGTTTCACCACCCGGGCCGCCGGTGTCGAGACGTAGGCCGGCGACGGTCATGAAGACGTGGCCTTTCCGGATATACAGGGTGATCCATTTCCCTTCGCCCTTTTTGCCGTAGCTGAAATAGCTCCGCGACGGGATGCTGCCTTTCATCAGGCCCGCTTCCCGTAGGACATAGGAAACCGTGCCGGAGCAATCGTAGCCGGAATCCTGCAATTTCGCGTGGCCGCCGCCCCACTTGTAGGGCTTGCCTTGCAGGCGGTTCCCGGCGGCGATCGCCCGCTTCACGGCGGCGGGGGCGTTCCGCGGCGCGTAGGCGAGACCGTCCTTGATCAAAGCCGTGCGCCCGCTTTCAAAATGATAGGAGACGGGGCGTTTGGCCTTCACCTGGCTGGAACACGAAACCAAGCCGCCCAGCAAGGGCCACAGAACTGGCAGAAGGACTAAAAATCTTTTCACGGGCGGCAGTTTTTCAAAAATAGTTAAGAATATCAAACTATTTTTATTTACTGACCGTCGAGAAACGCAATCACCCGGGCCAAAGCGCGGGCGCGGTGACTCAGGGTGTTTTTGACCTGATCGCCCAGTTCGGCGAAGGTCCGCTCATGCCCGCTGGGGATGAAAAGCGGATCGTAGCCGAAGCCACCCGCGCCGTGCGGTGCCTCCACGATCCGTCCTTCGACCGTTCCGCTGAAGTTCGCCTGCTCCACTCCGCCGCGGGCGAGCACCATGGTGCAACGAAATCTTGCGCTGCGGTCGGCCATTTCCGCCATTTCCACCAACAAGCGGGCGTTGTTTCTGGAGTGATTTCCTTCCTCGCCGCCATAGCTGGACGACCAGACCCCGGGGGCTCCGGCAAGCGCGTCCACTTCCAGGCCGGAATCGTCGGACAGCACCCATCCTTGCACCCGGCGGCTGATGCCCTCCGCCTTCAGGCGGGCGTTTTCCAAGAAAGTCGTCCCGGTTTCCTCGACCTCCGGAAGATCCGGAAAGGCCGTCGCGTCCAGGACTTCGAAGCGGTCGCCGATCATCGCCCGGATTTCCCCGGTTTTATGGGCGTTGCGCGTGGCGAGGATCAAACGAGGCAGCGGTTGCATGGCCTTTCGCTAAAGGGAAATTCAATATCTGGCGAAGTTTTTTGAATAATATCCCGTTTGGTGGCACTTATCATTATATGAAAGCAATCACTTGGCTTGCCTCCTTCACCGTGGGCGCCGCCGCCCTCACCTCCACCGCGTTCGCCACCACTCCTCAAGGTTGGACCACGGATCTCGAAAAAGCCTTCCAAAAGGCGAAGGCCGAAAATAAGGCCGTCCTCGTGGAGTTCACCGGTTCCGACTGGTGTCCGCCATGCATCGTCATGCGCAAGAACGTCTTCGCCACCAAGGAGTTCGTAACCGAGGCCTCGAAGAAATTCGTGCTGGTGGAACTCGATTTCCCCAATGCCGACCCGGCCATGCAGGAAAAAAACCAACCCTTGGCCATCAAATACAACGTCGAGGGATTTCCCATGACGCTGCTTTTCAATCCGCAGGGGAAGGAATTCGGGCGCTTCTTTTCCGCGGATTTCCCCAAAACCGACCTCATTCTGAAACATCTCAACCAAGCGCTCGAGAAAAAGGATCTCGACTGATCATTCTGCCGATTGCGTCAGTCCACCCCGCCCGGTTCGCGCCGTGGCGGGGTTTTTTATGGAATAGCGGTTGGAATCGTGAGTCTCATCCCGCGATGAAACGAATCTCCCATGCCATCGCCATCCTGCTCACCACCACCGCCCTCAGCTTCGCCGGCGACGGATGGCTGACGGATTGGGCCGCCGCCAAAGCCAAGTCCGCGGCCGAGAACAAACCGATTTTAATCAATCTCACCGGCTCGGACTGGTGCGCCTC
>JBEDKU010000586.1:0-6288 GCA_041172045.1 Verrucomicrobiota bacterium
GGAGAAAGTCGTCACCATCGATCCCAAGGCCCGCTATGAATACAGCACCATGTTGAGACGCTGGAATCCGGCGAAGCTATCGGAGCTGAGCGGACAGTTCCAGTCCCTGCCGGACGAGCAAAAACAGCAGGCCGCGCCAGTCATCGCCTACGCGGTGTCTGGCCTCGATTACAACCCGCCGCTCGTCGGAGAAGCCATCCGCTATCTGCTCACCCGACCGGCCGAAACTCCGCTCGTCGATCCCGACGAACCAACGCCCCCCAAAATCCCATGGTTGCGGAATGCCTCAAGCTACGCCGGAAACCTCGCCGTCACCGAGCCCGAAACCGCAAGAGATTGGGTTCAAACCCTGCCCGAGGGCCAGCCAAAGCTCTGGGCGCAGTGGAACGTCCTCAGTATCTGGACCCAATATGATCCCACAGCTGCCGACCAATGGTTCAAGTCCCTCCCCGCCAACGTCCAAAGAGGGATTGAGCAAATCCGGAGCAAAAAGTAGCCGACAACCCAGCGCTTTCCGCCAAGGTTCCAGGAAATCGGTTCTTGGCGCCTCTGAAATCATCGGGCTCCAAACACCTGCGAATGACCTTGCGGACGACCTTCGCGCTTGCGTAGTAATTGCCACCTCGATGTAACTCGTTGAAGGGCCTGTAGCTCAGCGGTTAGAGCAGGGGACTCATAATCCCTTGGTCCAGGGTTCAAATCCCTGCGGGCCCACCTTGATGATGAGGGAGTTGTGACTTCAGGCCGGCTGCTGCTGCGAGATGCAGTGCAGTGTGCCGCCTTCCTCGACCAGGTCGAGGCAGTCGATGCCGAGCACCTCGCGATCCGGAAATAATTCCCGGATCATGCCGAGCGCGCGATCGTCGTTTCTCATCTGGCGGAAGGTCGGGACCAGCACTCCGCCGTTGACGAGCAGGAAGTTGACGTAAGACGCGGGGAGCACCGGCAAACGCCAGCCGGGGACTTCGCAGGCTTCGGGCAGGGGGATTTCAAGAACGTCAAACGCGCGGCCGTTCGGGCCGAGGAAGCCGCGCAATCTTCCCAGGTTATCGCGGAGGATGGCTTGGTTCGGCGAAGTAGAATCGGAGTCGATGCAGGCGAGGATCGTCTGGGGATCGATGAAACGGGCGAGGTCGTCGATGTGACCGTCGGTGTCGTCGCCTTCGATGCCTTGTTTCAGCCAGAGGATTTCTGAAACGCCGAGCCCGTCGCGGAGGTGTTGTTCGATTTCGTCGCGGCCGAGGTTTGGGTTGCGGTTGGGATTGAGCAGGACGGCCTCGGTGGTGAGGAGTTGGCCGGAGCCGTTGATCTCGATGGCTCCGCCTTCGAGAATCATGCCTCCTTTGAAAAGGCGCTTGCCGAGGGAAGCGGCGATGCGGCCGGGGATGGCGTTGTCCTGATCCCACGGCGGGAATTTCCCGCCCCAGGCGTTGAACTCCCAATCCGTGACCGCGACCTCGCCGGTGGTCGCGTGTCTCACGAAGATCGGCCCGTGGTCGCGGCACCAGACGTCGTTGTGGGGGTGGTCGAAAAGTTGAATGTGTTCGGGAACGGCCTTGGCGAGATTGCAGGCGGCGGCGATGGCGGCATGGTCGGCGTGCGGCGCATTGATCCGCACCGGTTCGAAGCGCGAGATGGCGGCGGCGATTTCCGCGAACTTCGCCCAGATCATTTCCCGCTTCGCGCCGCCCCAGTGGCGTGGGTCCTCGACCGGCCAGGACAGCCAGACCGCCTCCTGTGGCGACCATTCGGGGGGCATTGCAAATCCAGCGGCGGCGGCGGTCATGCGCGGAACATGAACGCGTTCATCCCGGGGAATCCAGCTTTCATTCATGCCATTGGGGGAAATGCAAGGGGCTCTTTGGATCGACCTTGTAGGTACATTGCCTGATGCCAAGCCCGGGAGATGGACCACCACCGAATAGGCAATCGCCCACCTGTCGCTTTGGGATGCCGCAAGGATAATAAAGCATGACTATTAAAACCCCATTAAGTTTCGTCAGGTTCCTCGCTCCCGTCGCATTCGCCTTCCCGGTCGGCTCTGCCGCCGCCGCGACGTTTCACTCAATTCCTCTTGCCTGGAATGCTCCTCCTGAAACGGGGATCACCGGCTACAAGGTTTACGTGGGGGCCGCGAGCCAGCAATACACCCAGGTTCTGAGTGCCGGCACGAATCTAGCCTTGTCCGTCGCCAACATGGAATTTGGTAAAACCTATTATTTCGCCGTCACTGCCATCGGCAGCACGGGGCTGGAAAGCCTCCTTTCCTCAGAACTCGCCGTCAAGATCGCCCAGCCGCCGGTGCCGGTGGGTGGGGGGATCTCTACAAACGGTTCGGGCCAGACCGGGTTAAACTGGTCGTATCCGGTATCCGCCTTCAGCTCTTCGCCGCAGTTCATTGTCGAGTCGAGTCCCGATCTGGTCCAGTGGACGCAGGTCGCCACGGTTCTGCCGGCGGCGTCCACGGGTGGGACTTCCCAAACCGCGCAGTTTTCATGGCCATTTGCCATCACCGGAACGCGGAAATTCTATCGCCTCACTGCGCGGAACTGGATGGGTAGCGCCACCGGGCTCTGAGCAACAGCGATGGGGTGTGAATAGTAAGGGCGGGTCCGTGTGTGGACCCGCCTTTTTAGTCAGGTTGATCAATGCCCTTTGGTGGCATCCACGCCGAGCACTCCTTCCGAGCCGCTGAGTCTGCTCCAGAAAAGTCCGTAGGCGGCAACCCAGATGAAGCAGACGAGCGGGACGATGAACCCGGCGGACATGCCGTCCTTGCTGGTGTCGGCGATGTGGCCCATCAGCTTGGGCATGATGGCGCCGCCCATGATGGCCATGACGATGAACGACGAGGCGTTTTTCGCCCGGCTGCCAAGACCGTGGATGCCGAGTGAGAAAATCGTCGGGAACATGATGGACATGAAGAAGTAGCTGAGGAACAGCGCGACCGCGGATGCCCAGCCAAGTTTGAGAAGGACGGTGAGGCTGCAAGCGGCGGCGGCGATCGCGAAGACGCCCAGCACCTTGTGGGCGGGAAATTTCTTCAACAGTCCGGCACCGATGAAGCGGCCGGCGAGGAAGAAGATGAAGCCGACGGAGGCGAGCGTGGACGCGCCCTTGTCACTGAGGCCGAGGACGCCGTTCTTGTGGATTTCAAACCAGTTGCCGAACGAGCCGGCTTTCCATGCGTCCGGGACGGCGGGAATTTGCGAGGTCATGTAGTTGATGAAATAGGCGAAGACCCCGCATTGCGCGGCGACGTAGAAAAACTGGGTGAGCGTGGCTCCCGAGAAATGTGGGTGGCTCCAGATGCTGTGGTTCGAAATGCCGCGGTTTTTCCGCGCGAAGACCACGGTGCCGATGGCAAGCAGCACGCCGGAGGCCGACCAGAGAGCTTGGCCCTCGGTGAGTCCGAGTGATTTTCCAACGGATGGAATGGCGACGACGGCGGAAACGATCATGCCAACAGCCACCGACAATACGACGATGTTGAGCCACAGCAATCCCATGGCCACGCCGCGGTTGGCGACCGGGGAATCGCCTGCGGGGCTGGCGTCATCGAGATGGAATTCATCCTCCGACTTGATATCGGGCAGTTTGCAGAACGAGAAGATGACCGCGAGGACGAGGACGAATCCGCCGATGGCGGCGTAAGGGATCCACAAGGTTTCCGAGCCGGTGCTTTGGCCGCTCGCGTCCTTGCCGTAGAAAAAGGCGGCTCCGGCGATGGGGCCGAAAATCCAGCCGATGCCGTTGCAGGACTGGGCGAGGTTGATGCGGGTGGCGGCGTATCGTTTCGGGCCGAGAACGGTCGAATAGGGGTTGGCGACGGTTTCCAGGAAGGTCAAACCGGACGCGATCACGCAGACGCCTAGCAGGAAGGCGGGGAAGGTGGCGATCTTGGTGGCGGGGATGAACCAGAATCCACCGACAGCAACCATGAGCAGCCCGGCGATGATACCGCCCTTGTAGCCAAGCCTGCTGGCGAGCCAGCCGGCGGGCATCGCCATGAGGAAATAACCGAGGTAGTGGGCGAACTGGACCCAGGCGGACTGGGCGAGCGTGAGGTGCAGCTCCTGTTGGAAGTGCTTGTCCATCACGTCGATCATGCCGTTGCAGAATCCCCAGAGGAGGAATAGCGAACTGACAAGAGCGAAGGTGATGAAATGGTTTTTCCCATCGGAAGTTGTGAAAATGCCGGGTTTACTCATGTATTTGATAGGTATGGATTTTAAAATGCGTGGAGGCGGACTCCCCTGACAATACGGACGGGCTTTGGTAGGAAAGTAAAGCCCCATCCTGACGGTGTGGAGAGTCCGGATGATGGTTCAGGCCTTGCCGTAAAGCGGTCCGTAATTGGCGCAGGCGCGGAAGTCCGCGCCTTCAAGATCGGCGGTGCCGAAGGAGGTCCACGCGCTCGGACGGAAGACGCGGTCCTCGCCGACGTTGTGCATGTAAACCGGGATGCGCAGCATCGAGGCGAGTGTCAGATAGAGATGACCGACGTGGCCGCAGGTCATCACGCAGTGGTTGGCTCCCCAGTGGTTCATGACTTCATAGGCGCTGGTGAACGCGCCTTTTCCGGTGAGGATGGGGGCGAACCAGGTGGTCGGCCAGGTCGGGTTGGTGCGCTGGTCGAGCGCGTCATGCACGTCTTCCGGTAGATCCACGGTGTAGCCTTCCGCGACTTGCAGCGCGGGGCCGATGCCGCCGACGAGGTTGAGACGGATCATGGTGGCCGGCATGCCGCCGCGGGTGCGGTAGCGGGTGCTGAGTCCGCCGCCGGGGAAATACTCGGTGATGGACGGGTGCCAGGTGGTGGCCTTGAGGCATTTTTCCACTTCGGCATCCGTGATCTCCCAGAACGGTTTCATCGTCGGGGTGCCGCCGGTTTCCTGCTCGCCGGTGCCGTCGAGCGCGGCCGGGCCGGAGTTGATGAGGTGGAGGATGCCGTCGCCGATGAGCGGATGGCTGACTTTCCTGCCGCTGGCGGTTTCAATCGCCTCAAGGCTCCAGTAGGTGCGGAGGTCGGCGAAGATCTGCGCGGTGTTGGTCAGCAGGTTGCCGAAGAGCATGCCCGCGCCGTTGAGCGCGTCGTTTTCGGTGGCGACGATGTAGGGCGCGCGTTTGCCGTTCCAGTCGAAGGAGGAGTTGAGGATGGCTTCGAGGAAATCGCCGTTAGGAAAGTGGTCGGTCCACTGGCGCTGGCCTTGGAAGCCGGCCGCGATGGCGTTGTGACCGTGCGCCTGCTCGCCAAGACCCATTTCCTTGAGCACCGGATTGCCGATCATCAGGTCGCGGGCGATGAGGGTCATTTTCACGCTGTCCTCCCACTCATTGTCGATTTGCTCGCGCGAGCGGGTGGTGGAGGGGGAGTTGTAGTCTTTTCCGTCGGGACAGTTCGCCTTCACCCAGGCAAGCGCCTGTTCGTATTCGGCAGGGTCGTACTGACCCTTCATCATGCGGCCGACGAACTCGGTGAGATCGATGGCTTCGACCCGCATGCCGAACCATTTTTCCCACAGCGCGGGATCGACAACCGAGCCGGCGATGCCCATCGAGGTGCCGCCCATCGAGAGGTAGCTCTTGCCGCGCATCAAGGCGACGGCGAGTCCGCATTGGACGAAGGAAAGCAGCTTGCCGCGGACGTCCGCGGGGATCTCGGTGTCGGTGGCGGACTGCACGTCCTTGCCGTAGATGCCGAAGGCGGGCAGGCCCTTCTGGGTGTGACCGGCGAGCGCGGCGGCCAGATAGACCGCGCCTGGGCGCTCGGTGCCGTTGAAACCCCAGATCGCCTTGGGCAGATGTGGGTCCATGTCCATGGTCTCCGAGCCATAGCACCAGCACGGGGTGACGGTTAGCGAGACGCCGACGTTGGCGGTTTTGAACTTGTCCGCGCAGGCGGCGGCTTCCTTCACGCCGCCGATGCAAGTATCGGCGATGACGCACTCGACGGGCGTGCCGTCCGGGTAGCGCAGCTCCGCGGCGATCAATGCGGCGACGGCCTGCGCCTGCTGCATGGTGCGTTCTTCAAGCGACTCGCGGACGCCGCCAAGGCGGCCGTCAATGGCCGGGCGAATGCCGATTTTTGGATATGATAATGGTTTCATGACGATGGTTTTCTGTGGCTCAAACGAGTGGAGATATGGCAGTTCAAAGCGATTTGTCAGCTTGAAATTTCCAATGAATCCGAAATTCTCGGATCTTGCGGACTTGTGGTTTCCCGTGAGCCCGGAGGGATGATGATTCTATGGGGTAATGCAGATTATTGGCTTGATTTTCATCCGC
>JBEDKU010000587.1:0-7488 GCA_041172045.1 Verrucomicrobiota bacterium
GCAAATGACCAATCCGCGCACCGGCCAGGTCGAGACGCACACCTTCCAGGTCCGCATCCCCGCCGGCGTCATTTCCGGAAAACGCATCCGCGTCCCCGGCCAGGGCGAGCCCGGCAGCGGCGGCGCACCCGCCGGCGATCTCTATCTGCGAGTCCGCCACGCCGCCCATCCGGATTTCCACACCGAGGGTTCCGACCTTTATTACGACCTCGATCTCGCGCCGTGGGAAGCGGTGCTCGGCACCGAACTCAGCGTGCCAACGCTCGACGGCAACATCAAACTCCGCATCCCCGCCGGCAGCGAGAACGGCCAGCAACTCCGCGTCCGCGGCCGCGGCCTGCCCAAAGGGAAAACCGGCGAGCGCGGGGATTTCCACGCCATCATCACCGTCCACCTGCCCACCAAGCACACCGCGGAGGAAACCGAGCTTTGGGAGAGACTCCGCAGCGTGTCGAAATTCAACCCGCGCACCGACCCACCCGCATGAACTCCGAGCACGATCCCGATGAGCCGGCGACCTATTCGCTCGAAATGGTCGCGGAAATCTCCGGCGTCTCCTCACAGACCATCCTGCGCTATCAGGAACAGGGTCTGCTTCCTTCGGCCGGTTTTGACGACGAGGCGCTGCACTCGCTACGCCGCATCGACTACTTGCACCGCACCTTTGAGACGAACATTACCGGACTCAGGCTCATTCTGGACCTACTCGACCAGGTGGAAAGCCTGCGGACGGAACTGCGCGCACTGCGCTGATTCATTGGCACTTCATGCGCATAGGCGGTCCGGAGCCCCCCGCTCCTTGAAGCGACGCTCACGCGCGGCGGCGCCGCAGCAGGAACAGGACGCCGATGCCACCGATGAGCGCGGCATGCGGTTCCGGCACCGCCATCAGGGCGACATCGTTTCCACCGGTAAAGGTAGGAATGACGTTTTCGAAATTCGCCGTGTATGAAATCAGCCAAGCCCTGCCATCCAGGGTAACCACCGTGGTGTCGTCGGCATCCGCATTGGAAAATCTCCCGTTGATCGCATCGACTCCGTCGTTTTTGATCAAAAAGAACAGGTCGCCACTGTTAGGATTGTAAAGCCCGGTGTTGACCGCCAGCAAACCAGCAAGAGTCACCGAACCTGTCACGTTGAGTTGATCATAGCCCGTGCCCGCCACCGTGCCGCCGATCTCCATCTGGAAGGTGGAGGTGATTTCGAGCTCGATGTCGCCAAGATTATTGAGGATTCCGGTGCTGTTACCCGGAGCGAGGATGCCTTGGATCGTGGTGGAACCCTGGATGGTGCCGATGCCGCCGACGGTTTTACCGCTGGCAACGATGAAACCACCGGTCTTGGCGGTGGCATCCAGAATGGCTCCGGTAGATCCCGTGTCACCGACGATGATGTTCGTGCTGGCTACGTTTCCACTGCCGTCGAGCTTCAGGGTGCCCGCCTTGATGATGGTGTCGCCGGTGTAGCTGTTCGCACGGCTCAGAGTCACCGTGTTGGTTGTGGTCTTGGTGAGTGAGACGCCCGAGCCGCCGAGGATCGCGCTGATGCTGCCGGACTGGACAGCATAACTGCTGCCGGTGAGCGTGCCGCCGGCTCCGCTGATGCTGCCACTGGCGAGTGACACGGCACCAACCGTGTCACTGAAGTTGCCAATGGCGAATGTTCCGCCGTTGGCGGTGACTGCCGCAGCGTCGGCGAGGCGGTTACTGGCACCAAGCGAGAGCGTGCCACTGTTGAGGTTTAGGACCGTCGCAGCGGATGCTCCAATCAGGTTGGTGGTGCCGGAGGTGACATTGATCGTGCCAGCTCCCAAATTGGCGTTCACCGTGCCGCCGCCAAGGCCGTAGGTCGCCGCGGTGATGGTTCCGCCGCCGTTGAGCGAACCACTGCTCATGTTCAACACGCCGACGGTGTCGGTCCAGTTGGACGCCGTCGTGTCGAGGATGCCACCGGCGACGACGACCGTTGCTCCATTGGCAAAGCGGTCGTTTGCGCCGAGCGCCAGCGTGCCTCCGTTAATGGTGGTGAGGCCGCTGTAATTAGTTGCGCCCGACAGCGTAAGAGTTCCCGAGCCCGTCTTGAGAATTCCGCTAGTGCCTGTGCCGTTGATCGCGTTTGTAATGCTGGTATTGTTACTCCCGTCGATGGTGAGAGTCTGGTTGTTGCCTAAATTCAAGGTGGTGCCGCTGAATGCGAGACCTCCACCAGCGGACGTCCCCGCGTTCCATGTTTGTGAACCGCCCAGAGTGATGGTAGAGACTCCAAAATTCTGAAGGCTGTTATCGTTGTTCAGGATCCCGCCGTTGATAGTGAGGGTTGCTGTTCCACCGATCGTAAACGCGCCGGAAGTATTGTTAAACGTGATACTTCCCGCGGCTAACGAAGTGGTTCCGATGGTAGGGCCAAGCCCAGTTGCACCGCCGAAAACAGCATCATCATTTGTAAGGAATTGAGTGCCGCCCCAGTTGCCTCTCTGCTGAGAGCCGTTGCTCGTGGACCAATCGGCCCCATTGCCGGCGCCGTTCCAGGTTCGCACTGCCGCCTCTGCGCGATGGGATCCAATAAGGGTAATCGCGGAGACGGATAGAAAACCTAAGAGGCGAAGCGAAGAACAGTGGGTGGTCACACCCTTCCAAATTACTCCTGCATGAGCAATTGCATTCGGGGGGAATGAGGGTGGGTTCAGTACGCAGTACGAGTTACGGGACAGTTTCATGTTCGGGTGTCTGGGGAGGTGGAGCGGATACTTGCTTGAAGTGGTCCAAGCGCCTTTGAAAAACCAACGGCAGGAAGTTATTAACATCATCATGCCCTGATGACAATATTTATAAAAAAGATTGAACAAATTCCAACGAAGAAATTCCGCCAATTTATTCCATAAGTTACTTTAAATCAATAATTGATCCGTTCAATTTTTATCTAAAATCGCTTGATAATTTAATTCTTTTTTTATTTTTGAAGGCGGCGACAATCCAAAGGGTTCCGACTTATTCCCAAACAGCCCCCGCTCGACCAAGGATTGAAAACGCGGATCTACAAGGCCGCCGAAACTGTTTGCACAGAATCAATTTCAGGAAACCTGGAACTTGTCCTTGGAATCCCAAACTGTTGAATCCGGCACTTCATGCCCGGGGTATTCCCCCCAAACAAATCAGGGTCGTCGGTTTCGCAACCGGCGACACTGCCGGCAGGAGAAAGGCCCATTCAACTCCTGAGCTTCATCACGCAGTGCGGCGGCGGCGCAACAGGAACAGAACGCCAATGCCACCGAGCAGGGCGGCGGCCGGTTCCGGCACCGCCATCAGGACGACGTCATTCCCCCCCGTGAACGAGGGTGTGGGCGTTTCGAAATTGCCGAAATAACTGATTGCAAACTGTTGGCCGCCGAAAGTGTAGGTCCCGCCATTGGCCGCCGCGTTATTAAAGGTGCCGGAGATCGCATCGCTCAAGTCATTGATGACGATGAAAAACAACGAGTCATTGGGAGGCGTGTAGCCCATGGTGATGTCGAGCATGCCCGCCAAGGTGACGCCGCCTTGGACGTTGAGCTGGTCATAGTGGCTGGCAGGGTCGGCGCCGCTGATTTCAACCTGCAGGTGGGAGCCGGTTTGAAGGTCGATGTTTCCCAGATGGGTCAGCATGCCCGTGCTGTTGCCGGGAGCGATGTTCCCCTGGAAGGTGAGCGGTCCGTGGATGGTGCCGATCCCACTGACGGTTTGACCGGCGGCGATCGTGAGACCGCCAAGCGCCTCAAGGGTCGCGCCTGATGAACCGGCGTCTCCAACCACGATATTCGCGCTGGTGAGGCCCGCTCCGCCGTCGAGTTTCAAGGTTCCCGTCTTGATGACGGTGTCACCGGTGTAGTTGTTGGCTCCGCTCAGGACTTGGGTGCTCACGCCGTCCTTGGTGAGTCCTCCAGTGCCGCTGACTGCGCCGGAGAAGGTGGTGGTGCCACCGGCGCTGGCGATGGTCAGGTCCGACGCGCCGAGATTCACGGAGCCGTCGCCCGCCAGCGAACCGACCGCTTCCGAACCACCCATGGTGAGCGAGCCGGCGCCAGTAATGGTTAGAACTGACGAGACACCAATGAAGCGCGAGGCGGATCCGAGGATCAGAGCACCGGCGATGTCGAACGACGTCGCGGCGGAGGTGCCGTTCAGAACGGATGATCCGCTGTTGGCGGTGAGGCTGCCCGCGCCGAGGTTCGCGTTTACCGTCCCGCCGGTCAGTGCATAAGTGGCCGCGGTGAGGGTTCCGCTGCCGTTGAGCGAGCCGCCGCTCATGCTGAATGCGCTTACGGTATTGGTGAAAGTGCCGGTATCGAGAATCCCACCCGCGACGGTGACGGGCGTTGAATTGTCGATTAGATCGCTCGCGCCGAGCAGGAATGTGCCGAAATTGAGATGGAGTCCGCCGGCGGTGGACAGGGGGCTGGAGATCTTGACCGTGCCTGCGTTTCCGACGGACCCGATGTTGATCGCCTTGTTATTGGTGGCCCACGCTCCGGTGAAGTCAACCGTGCCGCCGGTGGCGGCCTGAAGGGTGGCGGTGTAGTTGGCCGCCGTGTGGTTCAAGGTGATGGCTCCGGAGAAGGTGGAGGTGCCGCTGGTGTTGATGCCGCCAATGGTGGTGTTGTAGGCGGTGGTGTTCGTCACCGAGCCGACGTTGATGGCACGGGCTAACGTGAAGGCACCGTTGACCAGCAAGGAAGGCGCGTCGCCGGCCGCTGTCGAACCATCGCCAAGGACCACGGCTGAAGTTGCATTGCCCAGCGCCCCGGCGCTGCCACTTGGCGCGGACGCTCCCAAGGCCAAGGTCCCGGCGCTGATGGTGGTAACACCGGTGTAGGTGTTCACCCCGGAAAGAGTGGCTGTGCCAACTCCGGTCTTGGTCAGCGCACCGCTCCCGCCGAGAATGGCATTCACCGAACCGCTGTCCGTGAGGCCGTAGGATGTGCCGGTGAGCACGCCGCCAGTGCCGATGATGCTGCCGCTCGAGAGCGTGACGGCCCCGACGGTGTCGGTGAATGAACCGATATCGAGGATCCCGCCGTTGACCGTCAATCCACCGGAGCTGAGAGCGTTGCTTGCTCCATAAGCAAGCGTGCCGTTGCTTACGGAGGTCAAGCCGGTATGCCCGTTCGTGCCGGAGAGGATCAGCCTACCAGCGCCGATTTTCGTGAGAGCACCGGTGGTGACGGCGGATACTCCGCTGATGGTCAGGTTGTTGGCGGTAATGTCGAAGGTAGCGGTTTGGCCGGAGGTGATGGTGAAAGCCCGATTCGTGCTGGCGGTCGCTCCGGTGTATCTCAGCGTGCCGCTGGCGATGACCAAATTGGCGGCAACATTCGTGGCCTGCCCGAGATTTCCCGCGACACCACCATCGCTGATGGTCGCGACACTCAAGACGCCGCCATTGATGGTGGTGATGCCGGTATAAGTGTTCAGCCCGGACAGGCTGAGGATTCCGGGGCCTGCCTTGGTGATGGCCACCTTCGTGGAACCGTCGGAAACAACTCCGCTGATGGAAATATTGCCCGCTCCGCCGACATTCAGAGACTTGATGCCGGACGGGCCACTGCTTCCCGTGGAGATCGTACCGGCGAACGTGAGGTTGCTTGTCGTGCTGTTATTCGTGAGAGAATAATTCGCGGCTTGTTTGGTGGCGAGCACCAGATTGGCGTTGATCAGTTGGTTTTGAATCACCGTGGGATCAACGGTGACCGCCCCACCCATCTCCAACGTGATCGTGCCACCCCCGACAGACGTTCCCAGGGTGTAAGCCGCCGCGCTGGCGGTATCGAATGAAATCGTGTCGATTGTGACCGAGCTAATTGCAAGCGTTGTGCCGCCTCCCGCTCCGCTGAACGTGGCGGTATCGCCGGTCCCTGGAACTGGAGATGACGTCCAGTTTCCGGAGGTGCCCCAGGCACTGCTGGTTCCGCCGGTCCAAGTGGCGCTCACGGCCCGGGCGCTGGGACTGCCGAGCAAACCGATCACGACGAAAGTCAATAGGCCGAAATGGCCGGAGGCGGAGTCGATTCCAGACGCAGCCTTGCCATGTTCACAGGTTCGGGTGGTCGCACGGGCGTAACGCGAAATCGCATTCAGGCTTAAAAACGGATTACGAAACAATTTCATGATTGGGAATCTTGGGGAGGTGAACGCGAGACTCACTTGCAGTTGGCAAGCGACTCTGAAAACTCAGAAGCATCGGCCACTTATTAACATTCCAGTCGGCCTCGACAAGATTTTTAAAAAATCTTGAGCATTTATTTAAAAATAATTATTCCCGTAAGATTCACCCAAGCCACTTAACATAAGCAAGAAGCGACACTGAATTTAGTAAGAAACACTTGATATTTAATTTATCAGTCCCTTTTCCACCTTCGATGGAAAGACCAGGACCTCCAAGTTATTCCCAAACAAGCGCATCCCTCACCGAGGGCGGATAACAGGTCCGCAGCGACTGACGGAGCGACTCCAGCGCGGCGATTTCGAGGGTGCCGAGAGGATTCGATTCGTCGGTAAGAACAGGCGCTGCGGGCCAACTCAAAGCCGGAACGGGAAGCCAGGTGAAGTGGCGGGGCACGTCGAAGGCGGTCAGGAGGGCTGACGACCGCTGGGGCTGGATGGGAAGATCGGAGGCAAAAAACAACAGATTCTCGCTGGTGGGCACGGCCAGCACCTGGCTGAAAACCTGCCACAGGGAGGCGTAAATCGCCGCACCTGCCGGGTTCGGCACCCGACGATCCTGATCAAAAGCCCACGTATTCAGGGCGAGGATCCCGCCCCGGGCCAGCGCGGTCTTGGCCGCGGTGAGTCCTTCCACGGTCGCCAGCGTGACAGTGGGTCGCTCGCCGGTGAAAACATCCAGAATCACGCTGTCGAAGCGGGCGGGATGGGACTGCAGGAAAAACCGCCCCTCCACGGCATGCACTTGGGAATCCGGGAGTGACAGACCGAGGTGGGCGCGGGCAAGTTCGAGCGCGTGGGCGGACGGATCCACGCAATCCACGTCGACGTGATGCTCCCTCAACAGCGGGATGACGCCGGCCCCGCCGAGGCCGACAAGCGCCGCGGACTTCATCTGGGGACGCGCCAATATCAGCCGGGAGGCAAGGAAGTAGAGGTATTTCTCCTCCGTTCTCCCTTGGGCGTTGACGGTGGATTGCAGGGCTTGATCGACAAAGAGATAGCGGCTGCCTTCATGGGAAACCACCCGGAGATCACGCCCGTCATCGGACTTCGCGACAAGCAGTTCCTTGGGCCGGGGCTTGGGCGACGCAAGGAAAAACCCGCCAGTGACAATGGCGAGCGCCACGACGGCAGCCCGTTTCCGGAATCCGGGCCCGATACTCAAAAATGCCGCGATTGCCAATGTTCCCGCAAGCATCGCCAGCACGGTGGGGACCCGGTAGGAAGGCAGAAGGAAAAATCCCGCGACTACGACGCCTGCCGCCGCACCGGCCATGGGAACGGCGTGGAT
>JBEDKU010000588.1:0-3241 GCA_041172045.1 Verrucomicrobiota bacterium
ATTTCAAACCCACTTTCACCCACGAACAACTCGTCGCGAAGATGCAGTCGGTCCGCCGGGATTTTCTCAGTGAGGCCCGCACCCGCTGGAAACTCAGCGAATCCACCCACGCCATTCTCGCCCGGAAAACCTGGGACGACGCCGATTCCCTCGCCCGCGAGGTGAAAAACTGTGTCATCCCGCTCACCGGTCCACGCCCGCTCGACGAGGCGATTTCATCCGCCGGCGGTGTCTGTTGGAGTGAAATCGACGAAACGCTGATGCTGAAAAAACTCCCCGGCGTTTTCCTCGCCGGGGAAATGATCGACTGGGAAGCACCCACCGGCGGCTACCTCATGCAAGGCTGCTTCGCCACCGGCACCCGCGCGGCAAAGTCGGCGGAGGAGTGGTTGTTACGGTAACTCGCGGCCTTCGAAAATCGCCTGCGAGAACGGATCGCCCGCCGCGGCGAACTCGCGGAGGTGGGGAGGCGGTTTTTGTCGTTGGTGCGGACCACGGATTCCAGATAGAAAATGTCCTGCAAATCCTTGTCGCGGCCGTGTCAAACTTGCTTTGGATCAAATCAAGAGGATCGGGAAGCAATGTGCCGTCGCCGCGCGTGGCAGCTCTCTGACCAAAGGAGTCGAAGTCGGAAATTTCGATTTCATTGGGTTTTCGAAACACATCAAGAGGGCAGTCGAGACCTTGGATCCGGATCATGTGGGTTTCATCTACGGCACCCACCAGATCCTGCCCGGAGACGGGAATCCAGCAGGGTAGTCGATGCAGGGTGAGCCCGCCGAAATCGGTACAGGCGTTCTCCAAAAAGTTCGACCACTCGCTGCTGCTGCCCATCGGATCGAGCCAGATATCCCCATCGAACGTGGATCGGCTGAAGCCATGGGCGATGACGGCCAATCCACCGAGTCCGCTTACCCGGTGCCGCTGGGTCAAGGCACGGATGAAATTGTCAGTAGGTGTTTCCATGCCTTGACGCGTTCATTCACTTTGCACGCGATGTACCAGTCGTCCGAATCCGGCTTCGCCAGCCAAGGCTCGCTGTTGTCCATGATTTTTCCCTTCGGCGGGCGCGGGCCGCGGGCGGCGATGTGTTTCCGCCGGGCGATGTGCGCGGCGAAGTCCTCCTGCAGGCGCCGAATCGAGGGATGATACTGCGTCAGTTTCACGTCGCGGAATCTAGCATAGCTCCGGTGAATGGAAAGCAGCAAGGAGGAAGCGGCCGAAATTCAAGATTCCAAGTGCCGGATTTCCCATGCTAACCTCCCGCATGGGAAAAGGTTATGAGACGCATCAGGCGCGGGTGATGGCTTTGCAGGCACTCGGCAAGGACTTGGCGCGGCGGGCGAAATCCAAGTGCGAGCTCACCGGGGAAGCCGGCGTTCCGCTGCGGCCGTATGAAGTGCCGCCGGTGGCGGATGAGCCGGACATCGAGCGCACACTGCTGATCAGCGAGGTGTGCCACGAGATGCTGGATCACCCGAAACGGCTGCAAGGCCGCGAATGGCAGGCGCTGGCGGAGGTCGTCTGGAGCGAGATGCCGGCGGTGCAGGTGGTGGCCTGGAGGATGCTCAACGAACTGGCGAAGCGTGAGGACTGGGCGCGCGAGGTGATCGAGGAGCTTTTTCTGGATGAAGAGGTGGAGGCGTGGGCGAAATCCGAACTTCTTTGATTCCCATGGGATTCCCGCGCAACTTCACTTCCGGCATGCGGTTGAATGCCCCATGTTCAGCGCCGATGTCGCCGCTACCCCTTTTTTCCTGAAGATGGAGGCTGATCCTGTTTCAAATCCGGCCGATGGCAGCGTCATTGATTTCGCATTGATGGAGCGCATCGGCGCGGGGGATCACGAGGCGTTTCGTGAACTTGTCGAGCGCCACCAGAACGCGGTCATCGGCACGGTGGCGAAGATGTTGGGAAATGCGTCGGAGTCGGAAGACATCGCCCAGCAGGTGTTTCTGCGCATCTGGCGGAATGCGAAACGCTATCGGCCGGACGCGAAGTTCACCACCTATCTCTACACGATCACCCGGAATCTCGTTTTCAACGAAACCCGCCGGAAGAGCCGGAAAAAGGAGGTTTCCTCGGACGAGCGCGAGGAGAATTCCAACCAACTCATCGAAGCCAGTCCGGACCGACAGCCGGACGCGGAGCTGCTTCAGGCGGAGCTCCAAAAGGCGGTGGATGACGCGATCGCCGCGCTGCCGGAGACCCAGCGGATGGCGGTGGTGCTGCGCCGCTACGAGCAACTTTCCTACGACGAAATCGCGGTGGTGCTCGAGTTGTCCGTGTCCGCGGTGAAGAGCCTGTTGTTCCGCGCGCGGACCACTCTGCGGGAATCGTTGAGCGGTTATCTAGCGGACTGATACGCTTCAGTTGAAGGTCGCGGTCACCGATTGCGCGGAAGTCATCGGGACCACGCACGTGCCGGTGCCGCTACAGGCACCGCTCCAACCGGAGAACGTCGAGCCGGCGATCGAGGCCGCGGTCAGAGTGACATTGGTCCCGTGTGTGTAGCTATTGGTGCAGGTGGCCCCGCAGTTGATACCGGCCGGGCTGCTGGTGACGGTGCCGTTGCCTAAACCGGCCTTGGAGACCGAGAGGAGATAGGTGTTCGAAGTGAACGTGGCGCTGACGGTTGTCGCTGAACTCATGGTGACCGCGCAAGATCCTGTGCCGCTGCATCCACCGCCGCTCCAGCCGGCGAAAAATGAACCGGATTGCGCAAGTGCGGACAAGGTCACCACGCTGCCGCTGGAATAGGTTTCGGCACAGTCGGCACCGCAAAAGATGCCGGACGGGGAGCTGGTGACGGTGCCGGAGCCGGAGCCCGTCCTAATGGTGGTCAGGGAGTAATTGATCACCGTGCAGACGCTGGGTGAGCCGATGCAGCTGAATCCGCTCTGCACGGAGCAGGTGGCGGTGCATCCGTCGCCGTTGGTGAGATTCGCGTCGTCGCAAGACTCGCCGACTTGCACGATGCCGTCGCCGCAGACTGCTCCGCAGCTCAAGCCCTCATCCACCATGCCGTCACAATCGTTGTCGGTGCTATCGCAAATTTCGGTAGTGGGTGTGACACTGCCAACACAGGCTCCCCAGGCACCGCCGCTACATGTTTGAATGCCGGCCTGACATGCTCCAACGCCGGAGGTGGCCGCCGGTCCAGAATAGCATGCCTGGGTGCTGCCGTTAATACAGGATCCGCCGCAACCGGGGATGGCAGTGTAGGTGCAACCGCTTGCAC
>JBEDKU010000589.1:0-4780 GCA_041172045.1 Verrucomicrobiota bacterium
GAGAATCGCCGAGAACAGCGACGCCGTGACGCCGATGATCAAGGTGATCGCGAAGCCTTTGAGCGCGCTGCCGCCAAAGGCGAAAAGGATGGCCGCCGTGATGAGCGAGGTGACGTGGGAGTCGAAAATCGCGGAAAACGCCCGGTCGTAGGAAGCCTCGATGGCGTTCTTGAGTGACTTGCCAGCTTTGATTTCCTCGCGCAGGCGCTCGTAGATCAGCACGTTCGCATCCACCGCCATACCGATGGTGAGGACCATGCCGGCGATGCCGGGGAGGGTAAAGGTGAAGCCGAACATGGCCATCACGCCGAAGAGGATGATGGTGTTGACGATGAGGCCGATGATGGCGATGAAGCCGGAAAAGCGGTAGTAAATGAATACGAAGAGGAAGGTCATCAGGAGGGCGAGACCGCCCGCGACGAGTCCTTGTTTGACGACGGCGGATCCGAGAGTCGGGGAAACCGTGCGCATTTCATCGACCACCAACGCGTTTTCCAGCGGGTTCATCAGGGAGTTGGCGAGGCTTTGCACTTCACCGGGTTCATGGAGACCTTCCACGATGAACTGCTTGCCAAGGGGAACCTGGTTGACGACCGGAGCACTGATCACCTCGCCGTCGAGCACGATGGCGATGCGGTCCACGCCGGGGCGCATGTCCTTGGTCAGTTCGATCATCTTGTCAGTGCCGGGACCGTTGAGGGTGATGGCGACCGCGTCGTTCTGCTGCGGCGACGGGGTGGCGAGCGCAATGTCCGCTCCACCGAGCGCGGCCATGCGCTTGAGCAGGATCGGGCGTTGGAATTCCTTGCCGTCCTGATCCTTGCTCGTTTGATTAAAGGCGAGGTAGCCCGGTTCCTTCTCCAAGCCTTCGAAAACCCGCTGGGCAAGTGTCTTGCGATCAGGAGGCGCGCCGACTTCATCATTGCGCGCACTTACTTTATGAAGCTGGAGCTTGGCCACCTTCTGGAGGGTGGCACGGATGCGGTCGGATTCCTGGGGTTCCACTCCAGGCATTTGCAGGAGGATGCCGTCGCTGCCCTGGCGGGCAATGATCGGCTCGGCGGTGCCCATGCTGTTCAGACGCTTTTCGATGACTTCGATCGCCTTTTCCACCTGGGAAGGAGTGATGGGCATTTCCTCGCCATCGGACCCCATCTTCGGCTTGATGTGAAGGGTGAACGACGAGCCGCCAAGGATGTCGATGCCGCCCTTGAGGCGCTCTTTCGGCGGGGATGCCGCGAGAATGCAAAGTGCGCAAATGCCCAGAGTCAGCACGGTGCCGACGTTTCTCTTCCGGCGCTCGATCTCGGTGGCGAAATACCAGAAAAACAGCACCATCAGGGACATCCCGACAAGGAACAGTGTCAGCGGGTCGTTATAAAAAGCAGTGGCGGCAAGCATAGTGGAAAAGTCGGTTTTTGGGCTCCGGAAATGGGGCGGAAAATGTCGGAAGGGGCTTTATTTGGCAACGGCAGAGTCCTTTTTGTGGACGTTCGCGATGGCGGGCTTGTCGAATTCCAGCATGGTGCCCTCGGCGACTTTGACGATCACGGTGTGCTCTTTCACATTGTGAACGATGCCGTGGATGCCGGAAGTCGTGACCACCTTGTCGCCGGATGCCAGCGAGGCGATGCGGGCGGCCATTTCCTTGCGCTGCTTCTGCTGCGGGCGGATCAGGAGGAAGTAGAACATCACCACCATCAGGCCCATCATGACGAACGGACTGCCAAGAATCCCTTGCGGGCCGGGGGCGGCTGGGGCGGCTTGAGCGATGATGGAACTGGCGGCGATTGCGAATGTGGAAGTCATAATGAGTCGGATCGAGTGTAGCGTCGGATGAAGGAGTCTTTGTAAGCGGGGAAGTTCCCCGCGGTAATGGCATCCCGCGCCCCGGCGACGAGGGACAGGTAGAAATGCAGATTGTGGAAGGAAAGCAACCGCAAACCGAGGATTTCACCCGCGCGGAAAAGGTGCCGCAGGTAGGCTCGCGAAAATCCAGCCACGTGCGGATGGGCGCTTTCGCAAACCGGCCGCGGGTCCTTGGCGTGGATCAGGTTCTTGATGTTGATCGGGCCGTCCAGCGTCATCGCCATGCCGTGGCGGGCGATGCGGGTGGGCATCACGCAGTCGAACATGTCCACCCCGCGGCCGATCATTTCCAAAATCTGCGGCGGCGTGCCGAGACCCATCGCGTAGCGTGGCTTGTCGTGGGGGAGAAATGGCACCGCGTTGTCGATGGCGCGAAACATCTCGTGCTCCGGCTCGCCCACGGAAACGCCGCCGATCGCGTAGCCGTCGAAGTCGAGTTCGACCAGTTCGCGGGCGGATTGTTCGCGCAGATCGGCGTAGATCGAGCCTTGGACGATGCCGAAATGGCGCTGCCGTCCGTCGCCGGAGCGCGGTTCGTTTTCGGTCACCCAGTCCTTGCAGCGCTTCGCCCAGCGGCTGGTCAGCGCCAGCGACTTCGCGGCGTAGGCTTCGTCGCACGGGTAGGGCGGGCATTCATCGAAGAGCATCGCGATGTCCGAGCCGAGCGCACCCTGGATTTCCATGCTCAGCTCGGGAGTGAGCAGCATTTTCGAGCCGTCGAGGTGGTTTTGGAAACGCACGCCCTCCTCGGTGATCTTGCGGAGTTTCGCCAGCGACCAGACCTGGAAGCCGCCGGAGTCGGTGAGCATTGGCTTTTGCCAGGTGGTGAAGCCATGAAGCCCGCCGAGATCACGGATCAACTCATGACCGGGCCGCAGCCAGAGGTGGTAGGTGTTTCCCAGGATGATCTGGGCTCCGAGTTGCTCGACCTCGGCCGGATGGAGGGTTTTGACGGTCCCCTGGGTGCCGACGGGCATGAAAATCGGCGTTTCCACCGTGCCATGGGGCAAAACCAAGCGGCCGCGGCGGGCGGAGCTGGAAGGATCGGTGGCGAGTAGGGTGAAGGACACGGAAGAGCCGGGGGAAATAGGACAGAACCCTTGCCGGGCCAAGCTCAATCACGCGCACGGCCGCCAACTCACATTTTGCGAATTTTTCAGAGAAACTTCCACCGCCGGGCGGAGTTAATGCACGGACTCTGAAAATTTTCGTGTGATTTGAAATTTTTTCCGAATAATTTCGCCTTGCATGATTCTCATGGCGGGTATTTTGAACCCGCCCTGATAAAACCAACCAACCAACCAATTAATCAAATACTATGAAACTGCTCCTCACCGCGCTCTGCGCATCGTTCATGATCATCCCGGCGTCATTCGGCAGCGAGTGCGAAAAGGGAAAATGCGATAAGGAAAAACAAGAAGAAGGCACCGTGCTCGCCGAGGGCGACAAGTGCAAAAAAGACGGCGACTGCGACAAGGAAAAGAAGGATGAAGGCACCCTCGCTTCCGATTGCGACAAGTGCAAAAAGGGCGACGACGCCAAGAAAGAAGAAGGCACCCTCGCCGGCAAGTGCGAGAAGGACGGCGACTGCGACAAGGACAAGAAGGAAGAAGGCACCCTCGCCCATTGCGGCAAGTGCAAAGGTGACAAGGATCACGACAAGGATAAGAAAGAAGGCGACAAGAAAGAAGAAGGCACCCTCGCCTGATTTTCAGCCTGACAGACGATTTCAAAAAACCGCCGGAACGTCTCCGGCGGTTTTTTTGTGCCCCGACCGCGATTTCACACGGACTCGATTGACCGACGGCGGTCTGGTCGTCCACCTTGCCGCACGATGATCGACGTGGTGTGCGGAGTGATTGAAAATTCGGCGGGTCAATATCTGGCCTGCCTGCGGCCGGAGGGGAAGCACCTCGGCGGCTTGTGGGAATTCCCCGGCGGCAAGGTCGATCCCGGTGAGTCGCCGGAATCCGCGCTCGTCCGCGAGTTGCGGGAAGAACTCGCCGTGGAGGTCGCGGTGGGGCGTCCGCTCAGCCCGGTGATCTGGCGCTATGAAGCCGCGACCATCCATCTGCGGCCATTTCTTTGCACCATCATCGCCGGTGAATTGCGGGCGCTCGAACACGAACGGGTGCTCTGGTGCGCGCCCGAGGATTTCCACCAACTCCCATGGGCGGCGGCCGACGTGCCGGTTCTGAGAGAAATCGAAGCATCGTTCCAGTCATGAAACGGTCATTTGACTTTGTGGACCCTGTGGCTATTTTCACCGCCATCCGTAACCCATGAATTGTAGAATCACGCTCACCCTGCTGGCGCTGCTTGCCCCGGCCACCGGTTCATTCGCCCAGACCGTGAAACCACAGGACGACCCGGTTTTTCTTAAAAAATCGGCTCTGCAGATCGACCAGCACATCGCCTCGTTCTACCGCAGCAAAAACCTCGCCGTGCCCAAGGTCACCGATGATGCGACCTTCCTGCGCCGCGCCTTCCTCGTCTCCGTGGGCCGCATTCCCACCGCGGAGGAAGCCCTCGCGTTTCTGGAAATCGAGGATACGAGCAAGCGGGAATCGTTGGTGGACTACCTGCTCAAATCCAAAGGCTACTCCAGCCACATGTCGAACTGGGCCTTCGACCTCCTGCGGCTCACCGACGGGCGTATCGGGACGACCGGCAGCAATGAACCCTACCGCCACTGGGTCCGCACCGCCATCAGCGGCAACATGCCATGGAGCGAATTCACCCGCAGCCTCATCGCCTCGTCCGGCGATGGCTGGGACCCGAAAACGGCCGCCGTCGGTTATTACACCCGGGACCGCGGCATGCCGCTCGACAATCTATCCAACACGATGCGCGTCTTCCTCGGCGCCCGCATGGAGTGCGCACAATGCCACGATGACCCGTACGGCACCAC
>JBEDKU010000590.1:0-4135 GCA_041172045.1 Verrucomicrobiota bacterium
TCTGGGACCGGTGCTGGAAAAAGCCGTCGCCGCTCATCCGGGCGTGGTTTACGTCGGCAGGGTGGATGTGGATGTCGCTCCCACGCTGGCGGCGGCGCAGGGCGTCACGGGTTTGCCAGACGTGCGCTTTTTCAAGGACGGGCAGGAATTGGGGCGTTTCACCGGATTTCCGGGCGAGCGGGAAGTGCTGGATCTGGTTGCAAAACTCGCGGAGGGAATCACCCCGGTGGAAGCTGACGCGCCCGCCGGCCAGACGCCGACCGAACCTACGATCCAGCCGTTTGAGAAGAGCTGAATGCCGCAGGGGATGAAGCAGCAAGGGGAGGTACCCGGTATAATTGTTCCTCCTGCCTGAACCTGTCCCGACTTGGAGACATCCGCGGCCGGGCGTCAATCCAGGAACTTGCCGGGATTGAGGATGCCGTTGGGATCGAGGGCTTTTTTCAATTCGCAGTGGGTGGCGAAGGAGGTCTCGCCGAGCGCCTGGCGGATCCAGCGTTTTTTGGCGATGCCGACGCCGTGTTCGCCGGTGATCGCGCCGTTGTTTTCGAGAATCCAGGTGAAAAGCCGGTCAAGCGCGGCATCCGCGTGGGCGCGGACTTCCGGATCGCCATAGTTTTTCACCATCAGGTTGGTGTGGATGTTGCCATCGCCCGCGTGGCCGAAGCAGGCGATCGGGATGCCGGTTTCCTGTTCCAGCTTGCGGGCGAAGGTGACCAGCTCGACGAGCTTGGAGCGCGGGACGACGATGTCCTCGTTGAGCTTGGTGAGGCCGGTGTCGCGCAGGGAAAATGAGAACTCGCGGCGTAGTTTCCAGATCCGCTCGCAGGAGGCTTCGTCCGGGGCGCGCTCGATGAAGGTGGCGCCGAGCTCCGTCAGAAGCTGATGGAGTTCCTCGATCTCGGCGGCGGTCGCGGCCGGGCGGCCGTCGATTTCCACAATGAGATGGGCGTTGCCCGGCGGGAAAACATCGGCACCGAGTTTTTTCCGAGCGGCGGCGAGCGTGAAGCTGTCGGTGATTTCCAAGGCGGACGGCAGGTGGCCGGCGTTGAGGATGGCCTGCACCGCGGCGGCGGCCATTGCGAACTCGGGGAAAATCGCCGCCAGCATCGCCCGGCTCGCCGGCCGCGGGATCAGCCGGAGCGTGGCCTCGGTGATGATGCCGAGCATGCCCTCCGAGCCGGTGAAAAGGCCGACGAGGTCGAAGCCGGTCTTGTTTTTATGCAGTCGTCCGCCGGTGCGGAGGATTTCGCCGCTGGCGAGCACGACCTCCAGCCCGAGCACATAGCTGCGGGTGACGCCGTATTTCAAACAACGCGGACCGCCGGCATTGGTGGCGATGTTGCCGCCAATCGAGCAATCCTTGCGCGAAGCGGGATCCGGCGGGTAGTCCCAACCGACCGCGTGCGCCGCTTCCTGCAAGGTTTTCGTAATGACGCCCGGCTGGACGATCGCCACGCCGTCCTCCGGATGCATGCCAAGAATCCGGTCCATCCGCGCGGTGGAAAACACGATGCCGCCCTGCACCGGCACGCAGCCGCCGACATAACCGTAGCCTGCGCCGCGGGTGGTGACCGGGATTTTCCGCTCGTTGGCGAACTTCAGCACCGCGGACACATCGGCCGTGGACTCCGCGAAAACGACGACGTCCGGCGGATGACTGGCGGACCACTTGTCGCCGGAGTTCGCGGCAAGGATCTCGGCGGCGGTGGAAATTTTTCCCGCGCCGATGAGGGCGGCGAGAGAAGCGAACCAGTCGTGGGATGATGCATTCATTTTAGCGGCCACCACCATCATGGCCGTCGCCCCGAAGCGTCAATCACCGACCCTGTCGATTTGCCCTTTGGGCGATGATCCGCGTGTGGGGGCCTCTGGCCTCAGACGTAGATGTTTTTGTAATACTCGTCCACCATGCGGTTCGAGTCGAAGAAGGGGACGACGTCGTTCATCGAGTTGAGCACGAGTTTGTTCCAGCCGGCGGGGTTGTCGTAATAGAGCGGCAGGATGGTTTCATTCATCAGCTTGTAGAAACCGAGCAGGTCGTGACGGTCGCGATCCTCATGGCTGAGCGACGGGTCGGCCGGCGGGATGATGAAGGAGTTTTTCCCGTCTTCGGCGAATTCGCAGACCCAGCCGTCGTAGGTGGACAGGTTGACGGAGCCGTTCATGGCGGCGGTCATGCCGGAGGTGCCGGACGCCTCGCGGGTGACGACCGGGTTGTTGAGCCAGATGTCGGAGCCGTTTTTCAGGAAACGGGAGAGCTCGAGTTCGTAGCCGACGAGCACGGTGGCGTTCGGATAGTCCTTGGTCAGGCGGATGAGATGGTTGAAGGTGTCGATCGCGGAATAGTCGAACGGATACGGTTTGCCGGCCCAGATGATCTGGATCGGGTATTTGTTGTTCTGGAGCAGTTCGCGGAAGAGGCGGATGTCGCGGGCGATGAGGTCGGGACGCTTGTAGCCGGCGAAGCGGCGCGCCCAGACGAGGGTGAGCACATTGGGCTTGAAGAGCTTGCCGGTCTGGTCGGCGACGACGCGGAACAGCCGCTCCTTGAGCTCGCGCTTGCGGTGCTTCAATTCGTCGATGTCGTTGCCGGTCCGTGCGTGCTCGAGGCCGTGGTCCGCCCAGTATTTTTTGTTCTGGGCGTTGGTGACGTGGGTGATTTCGCAGATTTCGGGATAATCCTTCCACATGTGGCGGGAGACTTCGCCATGGAGCTTGGAAACGCCGTTGGCCACCCGGGCGAGCCGGAGTGCGGCGAGGGAGTGGTTGAACTCGTCGCCGGTGATGCCAGTGATTTCGCGAACTTCTTCTTCCGGGACGCCACCGAAGAAGGAGAAATCGCGGAGCAGGTCGAAGCCGTGCTTTTCATTTCCGGCTTCCTCGGGCGTGTGGGTGGTGAAGACGAGACGCTTCTTCACCTCCTCCAGGCTGCGGTGCTTTTCATAGAGATGGAATGCGGCGGACAGGCCGTGGGCTTCGTTGAGGTGCCAGACATCCGGATCCACGCCGAGCTCGTCGAGCAAGCGGGCGCCACCGGCTCCGAGGATGATGTATTGGGCGATGCGCCGGAGGTGGTCGTGGTCGTAAAGCCGGTGGGTGATGGCGCGGGAGAGACTGTCGTTTTCCTCCACATCGGTGCTGAGAAAAAACATCGGGACGGTGCCGAAAATATCACCAGCCAGAAACATGGCCTTGACCCAGACCGGGTGGCCGTGGACCGGGACGGTGAAGCGGATGCCGGTGTCCTGCAGGAAGGCGTATTCTTTTTTCCGGAATTGCACGGCGAGCTCGCGATCCTCGCCGCGGGCCTGATTGTAGTAGCCGTAGGTCCAGAGGATGCCGATGCCGCAGAGATTTTGACGGACATCGGCCGCGGCGCGCATGTGGGAACCGGCGAGGAAGCCGAGTCCGCCGGAATAGACTTTGAAGCTTTGGTCGATGGCGAACTCGCAGGAAAAGTAAACGGCGCTCTTCGCGTATTTGGGAGCGATTTCGTAGGAGTGTGCGAACGGTTTCGGAAGAAAGGATGAAGCCATGGTGGATCTGGTGAGTGAAAGCGAGTCAGACACACGGGATCATGCGTGTTTTGTACCAAGATGCAAACATTTCACTGAGGTGAATACCATTGATTATCAATAGGTTGAGAATCGGCTTGCCTTGTCGGGTGGACGTCTGACCGCAATTTTAGCGTAGGTTGAGCTTGGTGCGGACGCCCTGCAACGGCTGTTCGATCCAGCGCCACGAAGCTAACGTCAGCCCCCAGGTGATCGCGGCGTAAAGGAGAATCAGGACGATGGCTCCCGGGCCTTTTTCAAACGATCCGTCCCACAAAAACCAAAAAAGTTTTCCAGTCACCAGCGGCGCGAGATTGTGGAAAAGATAGAGCCCGTAGGAAAGTCGTCCGATCTGCTGGATGGCCGGGTGCTCGAGGATCCGCTGCGGAAGGCCGGAAAATCCCACCGAACTGGCGGCGATGAAGCCACACCAGGCGACGGCCAGCAGTGTTTGCTGGAGCGGTCGCAGCCCGAACGTTGGCCAACCGAGCGAATGGGCTCCGAAAATTCCCAGGTAGCCGGCGAGTCCGCCGATCGCCAACCACCGCAGCCCGGGGCTTTCCAGTGACATTCCGCGA
>JBEDKU010000591.1:0-8016 GCA_041172045.1 Verrucomicrobiota bacterium
CTCGATGCGGCTGCCCATTAAGGTCAGTGCCACCGCCCCGGCCGCTTGCTGCGGTCCGTGACCCTGGATCGCCCGGTAGAAATTCACCGCCGGCACACGGAAGTTGCTGCCGCTCGAGGTGAGGAGCTCCCGCGCCATCCTGTCGTACGGCAGGTTGTTCCGCAGCGCCTCGCGGATCCAGCGCTGGTAAGCCTGCACCGCGTTTGGCCAGAGATTGATGGGATACTCCGACTTCACCCGCAGCAGGTCGCACCATTTCATCGACCAGTAATCGACGTATTCATCACGGGCGAGCAGGGCGTCTATCAACCGCGCCCGCTTGTCGGGTTTGCCGTCCTGCAGGAAGGAGCGCACTTCGCCGGACTCCGGGAGCACGCCGATCACGTCCAGAAACACCCGCCGCAGGAAAACCTCATCCGAACATGGCCGTGCCGGCTCCAAGCCGGCCTTGTGCAGGGCTCCGAAAACCAGGCGGTCGATTTTCCCCTCACCCACCGAGAAATCCACCGCTTCATAGGGTTTTGCCAAAGGTTCCGCCGCTGCCACTATTCCGAGGAGTCCCATCAGGAACCCACTCGTTTTCAGACACTTGACGACTCGTTGCATAAGCAGGACCGCTCCACGCGCGATTCACAATAGCAAGATACGCGCAGTCCTAGAAACTCTTGTCACCCGGGATAGTTGCACTCGGCGCGACGATTTTTCCGGAAACGACGGGTCGGCGGGAACCTCAATGCGCCGCCAGCCAGTTAGGGCCGGTGCCGGAACTGACTTCGATGGGCACGCCGTGAGGCAGTGGCAGCGCGGTCTTCATGGCGGTGAGGATCTGCGGGACGAGTTCCTCCTGCTCGTCGAGCGCGAGGTCGAAGACGAGTTCGTCGTGGACCTGGAGCAGCATCTTGGTCTTGTAAGATTTTTCCCGCAACAGCGCGGCGATGCGGATCATGGCGAGTTTGATCATGTCGGCAGCGGTGCCTTGGATGGGCGTATTGATTGCGGCGCGCTCGGCGTTGCCACGGAGGTTCTGGTTGCCGGAGTTGAGATCGGGGAAATAGCGGCGGCGGCCGCTGATCGTCTCGACGTAGCCGGCCTCGCGGGCCTCGTTCACCGTGCGGTCCATGAACTCGCGGATGGCCGGGTATTCGCGGAAATAGGCTTCGATGATGTTGGCGGCCTCGGTGCGCGGGATGGCGAGGCGCTGGCTGAGACCGAAGGCGGAGATGCCGTAAATGATGCCGAAGTTCACCATCTTCGCGGTGCGGCGCATATCGGAGGTGACGTTCTCCGGTTCGACGACGAAGACCTTGGCGGCGGTGATGGTGTGGATATCGGCGTCGTTCTGGAAGGCCTCGATCATGGTCGCGTCCTGCGAGAGCGCGGCCATCACCCGGAGTTCGATCTGCGAATAGTCGCAGGAGAGAAGCGTGAATCCCTGGCGCGGGACAAAGGCTTTGCGGATCTTGCGGCCAGCTTCGGAGCGAACCGGAATATTCTGCAAATTCGGATCCGACGAAGCGAGGCGGCCGGTGGCGGCGACGAGCTGATGGAAATGCGTGTGGATGCGCCCGGTTTCCGCCACGATGTGGGTGGGCAGCGCGTCGAGGTAGGTGGACTTGAGCTTGGAGGCTTCCCGGTAGGCGAGAATGTCGCTGATGATGGGATGTTTGCCTTCGAGGGTGGCGAGCGTCTGTTCGTCGGTTTTGTATTGGCCGGTCTTGGTCTTCTTCGCCTTGTCGGCGAGCCCGAGTTGGTCGAAGAGGATCTCTCCAAGCTGTTTGGGAGAGGCGATGTTGAACGAGTGGTCGGCGTGGGCGTGGATGGATTTCGCGAGTTCGTCGATCTGGATTTGCAACTCGTCACCAATGACGCCAAGCGCGGCGGGATCGATGGCGATGCCCTCCATTTCCATGCCGACGAGGACCGGCAGCAGCGGACCTTCGATTTGTTTGAGGATGGATTCCTGACCGGATTCCGCGAGCAGCGGGCGGATTTTCTGGGCGAGCTGGAACGTGACGTCGGCATCCTCGGCGGCGTATTCGGCGAGTATGGCGAGCGGGATGGCGCTGATGTCGAGGTCCTTGGAGGCTTTGGTTTTTTCCGCGTGGGCGAAGAGATCGTCGGATGCCGGCGGCGCTGGCTCGGCGGCGGGTTTCGAGATATCCGCGAGTTTGACGGGGGTGTAGCCTAGCAGGATCTCCGCAAGGTAGTCCATCGAGTGACGGCGGTCCGGGGAAACGAGGGTGTCGGAGAGCAGGGTGTCGAAGAACGGTCCGGCGACTTCGATGCCGTGGTGGAGCAGGATGGAGAGGTCGAACTTGAGATTGTGGCCGATTTTTTCGGAAGAGGAAGAAAGAGCGGATTTGAGCGCAGGAAACAAGGAGTCGGAATACGGGAGATACCAGCCCTCGTGGGCTTTCCAGGAGAAGGCGACGCCTAGCAGTTTGGAGGTGAAGCGGTAGAGGCCGGTGGTCTCGATATCGAAGCAGAAGGAGTTTTGTTGGGCGAGCTCGGTGAAAAGTCGGGCCTGGAGTTCCGGGGTGTCGGCGAGGTGATAGGTGTGGGGGACGTCGCGGATGGTTTTGAAGGTTTCGAAGATCGTGGGTTCGGCGGACGGTTCGCGCGGAATCAATTCCGCGCTCCCGGAGGTGGGAAACAGCCGCTTGGTGAGGGTGCGGAATTCGAACTCGTTGAAGAGGGTTTTCAACGCCTCGTCGTCGCGCGTCGAGAGGACGAGGTCGTCCCAGGTGACTTCGATGGGGACGTCGAGAATGATGGTGGCGAGTTCCTTGGAGAGCAGCGCCTGGTCAGCGTAAGTCTCGACGTTTTCCTTCTGCTTGCCTTTGAGCTTCGCGGCATTGGCGACGAGATTCTCGATGGAGCCGAACTCGGCGATGAGTTTTTTCGCGGTCTTCTCGCCGACACCGGGGATGCCGGGGATGTTGTCGGCGGCGTCGCCCCACAGGCCGAGGATGTCGATGACCTGCTCCGGGCGCTCGATCTCCCAGTTGGCGAGCATGATGGTCAGGTCGATGACTTCATGGTCGGAGCCCTTTCGACCGGGTTTCCACATGCAGGTGGTTTCGGAAATGAGCTGTGCGAAATCCTTGTCCGGTGTGACCATGAACGACTGGAACTCGTCCAGTTCGGCGCGCTTCACCAGCGTGCCGATGATGTCGTCCGCCTCGAATCCATCCAGCTCCAACACCGGAATGTGGAACGCGCGGCAAAGGTTTTTCACATGTGGGATCGCCGCTGCGAGTTCCTCCGGCATCTCGTCGCGCTGCGCCTTGTAAGCGGGGAAAAGGATGTGCCGCGGGGTGGGCGCGGAGGTGTCGAAGGCGACGCCGATGTGGGTGGGGTTCTCCTTTTCGAGAATCGACAGCAGCGTGTTGATGAACCCGTAGAGCGCGGAGGTGTTGGTTCCCTTGGAGTTGCGGATGGGATTCTGGATGAAGGCGAAATGCGCCCGATAAATCAGGGCCATGCCGTCGAGCAGGAAAAGGCGTTTCATGGGCGGAGCTTGGGTGAGCTCGGAACGGGCGTCGAGAGAATGTCAGGCAGGTTTGATGTCGAGCATGAGGGAAATATGCATGGCGGTGAGCTCGCCCATCGACTTGCAATCGCCGAAGCCGGTGGTGGCATGCATCCGGTCCAACTCGCGGGCGAGCGTGACGACGTGCTCGTGCGGTGCGATGCTTTCCCGCCGCATGATTCCTAGCAGCGCCCGCAGCCGGCTGCTCTCGACCTTGGCGCGGCGGGCCATCTGCGCGTGCTCCTCGGCCACATATTGGTCGATGCTCTTGCGGTTGAGCACCTCGAAAGCGAGGCGGGTGACCTTGCGGTTCGAGTTGAAGCGGAATGCCAGATAGATGTTGCCGTTTCCCTCATACGACTGCTGGTCGAAGTCGATCGCCCGCACCCGGTATTGCACCTCCTCGAAATCCGGCGTGATGTCCACCACGTAGTTGACGCTGCGCATGTCGCCGAGCAGGCGGATGAAGCTGCGTTCGGTGAATTTCGTGAACTCCTTGGCGATCCGCACCTTGTTGAGCCCGGGCTGGGTGAGGTAATCGCGGAGAAACACATCGCCGGGGACGCCGGCGATGTGCTCCTCGATCAGGGTGTTGCCGTTGACCAGATAGTTGATCCGGTTCGGCGAGAGGATGTGCTCGAGCTCGAGGCCGTAGATGCGCGAGGCGTCCGCCTGTTTGACGTAGAAATAATCCGAGTTGTCGTTGAAAAGATTGGTGACCCGGATGCGGAAGGGTTTCGAGTTTCCGAAGTCTCCGAAGTCGATGCGGTCCACCACGAGGTGGTCGTGTTGTTCCGCGTCGCGCCCGAGTTTGAGCTCGGTGTAGATGCTCGTCAGGCGCGGCCGGAGCTCAGCGAAAACCTCCGGCGAATACATCACCGAAAGCCACAAGGTCTCGCGGCCGGACGGGTCCTCGTAGGGAACCGCCCCGCTGAAGCGGCAGAGGTCATCATAGACCTTGGGGATCTCCCGCTGGCGGTCGAAGTGATAGAGATACTGCCGCAAGGACGGGGAAACCGGGTATTTCTGCTTTTGCCGCGCGATCACGCCGGGAGACTACCCGACGATTCCGCACGACGCCAGCCCGCACTCGATTTCGCGTTTCCGGCGGCGGCTCAGTTGGTTTTTTTCGCCGGGGCGGCGGCCGGTTTTTCAGGTTTCACCTCGATGTTGGTGGCGGTCATCGTGTAATGCACGGTGACCTTCGCGCCGACCTTCACCTCACCGGTGATTTTGGTGTCGGCGGTGCGGGCGATCTCCCATTTTTCCTGATCCTTCTGGATGACGATCTTGGTGGGAGTGGCCTCCAGCACGGGACCGGTAGCCTGATAGGTGGTGCCGGCGCGGGCGGAAGCGGTGAATCCGGCGATGGCGAATGCGATGGCGATGATGGATGACGTTTTCATGATGATGGCATTTTAAACCTCCATCAAATTGCCTCGTCGTCGCAGAGATGTAAAGCGACGAAGCCGCCGGCTCAGTTGTCTTTTTCGGGCGGCAGGATCTCGTTGGAGAGGCGCTTGGCACCGGCGTCGGCGAGGTTGCTTTGCGGATAGATGCTGCGCGCCTTGAGATACCACGAGAGCGCGGAACCGACTTGTTTGGGCGTGCGTTTTTCGAACTGGTTCGCCTTGTCGAGGGCGCGGGTGAAATCGGCGACCTTGGGGGCGAGCAGTTCCAGCTCGCGGCCGAGTTTCGGATCGTCCGGGAATTGTTCGCGCAGTTCGGCGAGTTGTTCCCAGGCGGCGTAGTCCTGGCCCATCTTGCTGAATTCCGAGGCCTTGCCGAGCGCGGCCTCGATCTTCGTGAGATTGGTCATGATCTGCTTGAAGGCATCCTCGCGGGAGGCGTCGCCCTGGATGACCGGGGCGATTTCATACTGGCGGCGAGCGATTTCACGGAAATTCCCCTCGCTCAGGAGGCGGTCGAAATCATTGCGGGCGGTGACCAGGCCGCTGGAATTGCTGACCAAAGTGCGGAATTCCTTGAGCTTGGGATTGGTCGGCCAGATCTCGGCGGCGGCTTTGATTTTCTCGGCCGCCTTGTCGCCTTCTTTCGCTAGCAGATGGGCCTTCGCTTCCTCGACGGCGAGGTCCGAAGCGAGGGTGTAGCCGGCGATGGCGCTGTCCACCTTGGACGACGGGAAGTCCTTGGCGGATTTCTTCAAGCGCTCCGCAAGCTCCATGGTCTTGGTGTAGTCATGGGCCTGGAGGGTGCCGTAGAGTTCGTGCAAATCGCGGACGTACTCGGCGACGCGGCGCTTTTTCTCGAGCGACAGGGTGGCGACGGGCGCGAGATATTCGCCGAGCGCGTAGGCTTCCATCAGACGTTGTGAGGCGTTGTGGAGTTCGTCGCGGGAGAGCATCAGGTCGAAGGCCTCGATGTATTTGCCGGCCTCGCGGATGGCTTCGTTAGACAGCGAGTCGAGCGAGGCGACCGTGGGACTGACGCCGACGGATTCGGAGAATAATTTCGAGACGTCCGAGTTCTTGTCCACGCGGAGGGTGGCGTCGCCGTCTTTCCAAATCTGGTTGTAGAAGCGGGCCGCCATCAGGACGTGCTCGTAGCGGCGCTGGACGAACCACTGGACCATGCTGACCTGGTATTGCGCCTTGGTGCGGATGGTGCCCGCCTCGGTGCGGGCGATGTTGGATTTCTTGAGCACCTCGATTTCCGCGATGCGGCGGAGGGTGTCGGTGTATTTGAGCGAGTTGGTGCCGGCACCCGCGGCCTGGGCGGGCTGTCCGGCCTTGCCCTTGTCTTTCGGATCCTTGGACGTATTCATCTGGATGTCGCGCTCGTGGCGAGCCTTCCAGTCGCCCTCGGCGATGATTGCTTTTTTCTCCTCTTCGATGGAGAGGTTGAGTTTGTTGAGGCCGTTGACGTCCTGCTTGGCGAGCATGGCCATGTAGATGGACTCGGCGAGCGAGCCGCAGAGGTTGGCGTCGCCGGGATAGGCGGAGGCTCCGGGAAGCTGCTTGAAGGCGGCGTAGAGATCGGGACCGCCTTCCCGGAACGGGGAAATGGTGGCGAGGATTTGGGCGATGGTTTTCCGGTATTTCTCCGCGGCCTCGTCGCTTTCCGGAGGCTGGCTGAGATATTTTTCGAAACGGGCCTTGAGCAGGCGGTTGTCGCCCAGCGGGATGGCCACGCCGCCGACGGTGATGGTCTCGGCGGAAGGATCGAGCAGTGGGATTTCCTGTCCAAGCGGTCCGGCGGCGGGTTGCTTTTTCTCGGCCGGCGGCGGGCTGTCCGAGGGCGTCGCGGCGGGCGCGGGTTTGTCCTCGGCGGGCGGCGGGGTGTAAACCTGGCCGTGGGCGAGACCTGCGAGGCAGAACGGGAGTAAAAACCGGGCTTTCATGGGGCGCTGGAGAATGGATTAGAGGCGGTTCACGCCGGTGGCCACGGCGATGCCGCCTTGCCGGAATTTCACACGGAAGGCGTATTTCTGCTTGGTGTCGATGTTGAGCTTGTTGAATTCCGGCGGGATCTCGATGCCGACGAATTCGTCGCCGGAGCCGGCGTCCACCCGCACGCTGACGAGCTGGCCGCGGTCGGTGGTCCACTGGAGTTTTTCCTCGATCTGGCCCTCGATGACGTATTCGTTGCCGCGCAGACTGTTGCCGTTGTCGAGCAGCTCGCTGACGCTGAGTTTTGCGACATCGCCGAAGGTGTTGGATTTTTTCCCGATGAAGGATTTTCCGGCGACGACCGCCACCACGATGGCGGCGACGGCACCGATGATGATGCCGGGATGGAGATGGGAGCTTGCGCGGCGGGCCATGGTTTGGAGGTATCTGGAGAGGAAACTAGCCGGGAAATCCCTGAAATCGAGGGAGAAAATCCGCTCAATCCCATTGCGGCCTGCGGACACCGGCCCACGCGGCGATGAGGGCCACGGCGATGTGCGCACCGAGCGCGTAAAAGCAGGCGCTCTGGGGAGACAGGCTGGTATCGATCACCGACTTCACGGCGTCATGCACCTGGGTTTGCAAAGCCTCGACCGAACCGGACCACGCCCAGTAGGCGGAGATGAACGGGCGGGTGAAGGCCTCGATATTCTCCGGCAGCGCAAGCACCGCGCCTGATAGCGGGAGCTGGAAGCCCACGAGATAGATCGAGAGCAGTGACGCCTGTTCGGCCGTCCGCATCAGCGAGGAAATCGCCAGACAGATGCCGGTCATCGCCGCGTTCACCAGCAGCAGGAAACCCGCATGTTGGATGAAATCGCCCCGGAAGGTGCCGAAGAAATTCACGAAAAACGCCATCCACAACGACTGCCCGATCACCAGGCAGGCGAGGAAAGCCACCTTCGACGCGAGGTAAGCGGACGGCCGCAGCCCGCCGAATTTCTCCTTTTCGTAAATCGGCCGCTCGCCGGCGATCTCGCGCGCGGAGTTGTTCGAGCCCATCAGCGAGAGCAGCACGACCTGGAACATGATGATGCCGGAAATCGCCGAGCCGACCTTGGCCTGGTCCGCGCG
>JBEDKU010000592.1:0-22817 GCA_041172045.1 Verrucomicrobiota bacterium
GAGGTCGATGGATCCGATGGCTTCGGAACTGGTATAGCTCCAACGGTCGAGGATGAGTTGATTGTTGACCCAGAGCTTCAAACCGTCGTCCGCCTTGATGACGAAGTAGTATTTCTGGGAATACTGCGGGAGCACCTGTCCGGTCCAGCGGGCGGTGAAGTTGTTATGGAAGATCGAGGGATCGGGCGATCCGGTGAGCCAGTCGCCGTTGTTCGCGTTGGTGACGGCGGTTTCCGTCTGCGTGCGGGCGGCGGGAGGGGTGAAGGTGGGATTATTGAAAAAAGCGGTGCTCCAGCCCGCCGTCGCGCCCGCATTGTCCGTGAATACATTGGTTGAGGGGATATTGGCGAAGCTTCCGCTGTTGAGTTTCCATTGGAAGCGGCACTTCGCCGAGCCCGTGGTGTCGGCGAACTCCACGCGGATCGGATAGCGATTCGCCGGAGCCGCGGGAACACCGAGAGAGATGGGGCTGCTTTGTTTGAATCCGCCGGCGGCCGCGGTGTCCCAGCCGTTTTCGAGGATCTGGACGAAATTGGTGCCGGTGCCGCTCGTGTCGATGAAGACGCGCGCCTTGTCGTCCGCGTCGAGTTGAAAGGTATAGTTGCCCGCGGTGGTCGGTGAAAGCCAGCCGTCCCATCTGACCGAGAAGTTGTCCGCGTTGATGTAGGCGTTTCCATTCGGATTGCCATAGCCCCAGTTGAAATCGACCTTGGGATCGAGGCGGGTGATCGATGAGGCGAATCCACCGATGTTGATATTTCCGGAGCTGGAGGTCGGCAGGTTGGTGCCCGTGATGTTTACGATAAACGAGGTCGTCGTAGGGGTGGTCGCGATGATGTAAGGCTGGAGAAGGTTGAAAGGACCGATGTTCAGATTGCCCGAGGTGAATTGAAGTGAGGTTGTCGCGCCAGGAACATAAGCAATCGCAGGCGTGCCCGAGGTGGAATAGGTGATCGTCGCCGTGCCGGCCGTGGTGGTAGTTCGGGTGTAACTGTAAGTCGCTCCGACGAGTTCTCCGAAATTCAACGGGCTGGAGTAGGTGGAACTGTAACCCGGATGGTAAGTGGCGGTGAGACCGGTCCCGGTTGGATTCCCTGAAGGGTAAATCGTGACGCCGGCGGATGCGGGAGTTCCTAAAGTGTAGTTTCCTCCGGCACCCGCGGAGCCGGGATTGGCGAGGGTGAGAAAGACCGTCGCGGGGCTGGTCCGGCTGGCGTTGAACAGAGGGGTGATTTTGACGTCGAGCGAATTGACTCCCGCGGGAAATGTCAGCGACGCAGGTAGTGAGGCGATGTCGATGCCTTCAACCGCGGTTCCGCTTTTTGAAACGGGGATGGTGGCGGAACCGAGCAGCATGAAACCCGAGCGGGTGACTCGGATGAGCCCGAGGTCGCCGGCGGGTGTCGATGCGTCGGCGGGTTGGGTCGCGGAGCTATCAACGCTGGTCAACGAGACGACATTCTGGCTTTCCAGATTGGCGGCCAGGGAAGCGGAGTCGAAGCTGGTTTGCGCCGTGATTGGCGCGACCGGGGAAAGTCCGAGCACGTGCTTGGCCCAGTCGCTGACCTGGTCGCCTTGCGTCGCCTGATCGGTGACGGTGATGTGGAAAAAATTTCCCGCGCTTTTCGGGACGGTGAGCGTTTTGGAGGTTCCATCCCCGACCACGCTGGGCAGAGATCCCTTCGACCAGGTGTCCACCAGATTCATGTTGCTTTGCGCGCCGTAAAGTTTTCCGGGCACAGTGGGGAAGGAGAGCGAAAGGGTCGTGGGATTGGCTAAAACAACCGGAGGACGGAAATGGGCTTCGGCGGGAGCCTTGCGAAAGGGATTCGTGCCGGCGATGAATTCGTTGCGATTGATGACACCGTCACCATCGGCATCCTGGGACAGCCATCCCGAATAGGGCGGTTGCTCGTTCATCTGGGCATCGAGCACGCCGAATTTTTGTTTCCAGACGGACTGGTTGATCGCTTGGTCCACCTGCGCGCGGGTCAGCCCGGCGGTGGCGAGAAACGTCGATGCGGTGAGGAAGATCCTTGAAAGCACGCGGGCACGATGCGCAGTAACAGAATTGGACATAATCGTAAGTGATATAACTAAGCGAGGCAGAAGCCATGGGTTTGAGCCGTTGGAGAAACCTGATCACGTCTGCATCGCTGTCCATTTTGCGGCACGTGATCCGGGCTCCCCCTCGGCGGTCTTCTTGGACGACTGGATTGAATGACCACGGGCGATGACCCGTGTGTCCTTGCATACAGCAATCGTTAAAGTACTGACCAAATGATCATTTCATTTCGCGAAGTCAAATCGAAATCTGGGGAGTCCCGGCGTGGCGGCGCTCCAAGCCACTCGTTTGGACGCTCGATTGAAATGATTTCCGTCGGGAAAGAGCGACTGATTGACGCATCCGCCCGCCGCCCATTAGCCTACGGGCGCGAATTGCGGGGAGGTCCGTGCTCCAAGCCGGTCGTGTGGAAATCATGCGGCCTCTCCGGGGTTACCCCGGGGGATCGACGAACCAAGGCATCACGAGGCGAGGGCGCCATCACGCTTCCGCGTGAACAGGCCCGCGCCGGACAGGACGCGTTGGGGCGCGGTGCTTCTCCGCATTCGCATTTTTTCCCGATGTCCTCGCAAGCCCATCACATCCGCCGCCTGGCCGCCGCCCTCGCGGCGGGGCCGCTGGAGGATCGCGAGGTGCTGTCCGCACGGGCGAAACCGCTGGTGGGTGACTTGAGGAAAGCGCGCTGGCTGGCCTCGCTGGTGAGAAAACTGAGCCAGGAATTCGGCGAAGCCCCGCGGCCGACGGTGCGGCGGATCGCCGAGCGGATCCAGGCGCACGAGGGATTTGTCAACGCATGGGCGGACGGCCGCGGCAGGATTTCCATCTCCCAAGTCGCGCCACAGATGGCTCCGGCGGCGGGTGCTCCGAAATCATGGAAAATCCCAGGAATCACGACTTTGGGAGATCTTGCCGACACGCTGCGGCTAAATCCGGATGATCTCGGCTGGCTGGTCTGCCGTGGCAAGGCGGAGCACTATCGTCATTGCTGGCAGGTGAAGCCGAAAAGCGAACACTTCCGCTTGATCGAGAGTCCCAAAGTTCTGCTCAAGTTCGCGCAGCGGCAGGTGCTGCGGAAAATCCTCCACGCCATTCCGCCGCACGAGGCGGCGCGGGGGTTCCGACGGGGATGTTCGGTGCGCGATTTCGTGGAACCGCACACGGGAAAGGAAATTCTGGTTCGTTTTGATTTGGAGGACTTTTTCCCATCGATTTCCGCCGCGCGAATACTGGGGATTTTCCTCACCGCCGGCTATCCCGAGTCCGTCGCCCGCGCCTTGACCCGGCTGACCACCCACGCCGCGCCACAGTCGGTTTTGGAGGAAAAAACGCTCACTTGGCCGGAACGCCGCCGGCTATCAACACCACATCTGCCGCAAGGAGCCCCGACTTCGCCGGCCTTGGCGAATCTCAGCGCCTTCCGACTCGACTGCCGCCTCGCGGGCCTGGCGAAGGCGGCGGGCGCGGACTACACGCGCTACGCCGACGACCTGCTTTTCTCAGGCGGCGAGGATTTCGCACGGCAGTCAAAGCGTTTCGAGGTGGTGGTCGGCGCCATCATCATCGAAGAGGGTTTCCGTCCGAACCACCACAAGACCCGCGTCCTGCGGCAGGGACAAAGACAACATGCCGCCGGCCTTGTCCTGAACGAGAAGCCGAACATCGACCGCCGCGAGTTCGATCGCCTCAAAGCGATTCTGACCAACTGCGCGCGCCACGGCCCGGCTTCACAAAACCGGAAAAACCACCCGGACTTCGCCGCCCATCTGCAAGGCAAACTGGCGTGGGTGCGCTTCATCCACCCTGGCAAGGAAGCAAAACTGCGGCCGATCTTCGAGCGCATCGATTGGACCGAGCCCCCCTCCCCGTCCTTCCGCGACGACGAGCCATTTGTTGAATAAATCACGCCATCGTCGCGTATGAGGGTTTCAACCCCATGACTTCCAAATCCATCTCTCCCATGAACGGGCTCGCGCTTGCGGCCCTCCTTTGCGGCTCACTGCACGCCGATGTGAAGCCCAACCCGCTGTTCACCGACGGCGCGGTCCTCCAACGCGGCCAGCCGGTTCCGGTCTGGGGCACCGCGCGGGATGGTGAGAAGGTGACCGTCGAAATCGGCAACCAGAAAGTCACCACCACCGCCGCCGACGGCAAGTGGAGCGTGAACCTGAAGCCGCTGAAGGAAGGCGGGCCCCTCACGATGAAGATCACCGGCGACAATGCCGTGACCGTCGACAACCTTCTCGTCGGCGAGGTCTGGGTGTGTTCCGGCCAATCGAACATGGAATTCAAATTCGCCAAGACCCACAACGCTACGGAAGAGGGACCGAAGGCCGCTTTCCCGAAGATCCGGATGTTCACGGTGCAAAAAAAGACCTCCATCAAGCCGCTGACGGAAGCCGTTGGCACTTGGGTCGAGTGCTCGCCGGAAACCGTCGGCGGCTTCTCCGCGGTCGGCTACTTTTTCGCCCGCGATCTCTACCAGAAGCTCGGCGTGCCGGTCGGGATGATCCACACCTCCTGGGGTGGCACTCCCGCCCAGGCCTGGACAAGCTTGGAAGGATTCGGAACCGATCCGGAGCTGCAAGGCTATGTCACTGCCGGGAACCAGAAGCTCGCCAATTACGATGCCGCTGCCGCCGCCTATCCAGTGAAGCTGGAGGAGTTCAAAGCCAACACCAAGGAATGGGAAGCCACCATCGGCAAGGCCTATCAGGAGTCCTTGAAGTCCTGGACCGAAGCGACCGCGAAGGCGAAGGAGGGCGGCCAGCCGCTGCCGCCGAAGCCCAACCCCACCAGCCCGCAACCGAAGCCACCCGTGGGCCCGGAAGGTGGACCGGGTGACGCGGCGACTCTCTTCAACGGCATGCTGGCCCCGGTCATTCCCTACGGCATCAAGGGTGCCATTTGGTATCAGGGCGAGTCGAACGCCAAGCAGTCGAAGCAGTATCGCACGCTTTTCCCCGCCATGATCGCCGACTGGCGGGCACGCTGGAAACAAGGCGATTTCCCCTTCTACTTCGTCCAGATCGCGCCTCATAACAGCCAGCCGCCGGAAATCCGCGAGGCGCAGTTTCTCACGCTCGCGAAGGTGAAAAACACCGGGATGGCCGTGACCACCGATGTAGGGAACGCCGCCGACATCCACCCGACCCAAAAGGAACCCGTCGGCCAACGCCTGGCCCTCGCCGCCCGTGCGCTGACTTATGGCGAGAAGATCGAATACTCCGGTCCGCTCTTTGATTCGATGACGGCGAAAGGCGGGAAAATCGCGATCAGCTTCAAACACGTCGGCGGCGGATTGATCGCCAAGGATGGCGAGCTCAAAGGCTTCACCATCGCCGGCGAGGACAAAAACTTCGTCCCCGCGCAGGCGCAGATCCAAGGCAAGACCGTGGTTGTCTCCGCCGAGGGTGTGGCCGCTCCGAAAGCCGTCCGCTACGGCTGGACGAATGTCCCGGACGTAAACCTCTTCAACAAGGAAGGCCTCCCCGCCTCGCCCTTCCGCACGGATGTGGATTGAAAAAGCACGCCGGCGCGCCGTCCATCACAGGAAGGGATTCCGAACGGTGACGCCTTGGATCCGTTGGCCGTGGCTGAGATCTTCCGAGAGGAGTTCGGTGGAATTGGCCGTCGCCGCGGTGGCGACGATGAGGCCATCCCAAAAGGAAAGTTGGTGAAGAATGCTGCAATCGATTCCCTCCTCGATGATCGCCGGTGTGACCTGCACGATATCGAAAACGCGAAAATCCCGCAGATGTTGCCGGGCCTGAAGCGGCTCGATTCCAAGCTTGCGGGTCGCAGCCGAGTAGAACTCCTGGAGCACCTGCGTTGAAATCACTCCCGTGCGGTCCCTGGCATGGCGGGCGATCAGCTCAAGAGCCGTATTCTGTTTGGCCGGATCGGCGCGATCCACCGAATAGATCAGGATGTTGGTATCGAGAAAACCGCGTGCGGACATGGATCAATAGCGATGAAGTTCCTCACGGGTGATTTTCACGCCCTTGGAGTCGCCAGCGGATTGCCTGAGTCGCTCAATCATGGAATCGACCGCCGAATCGGGGTTGGAAACGGTTTCATCGAGAAGTTTCCGGATCAGCGCGTTCAAACTGGTGCCACGGGCTTGGGCAAAACTGCGCCCGCGTTTGAGAAGGTCGTCGGGAATGGATAAAGTCACGTTCGACATGCACACAGGATATGTGTGGACTGGAATATTGTCAATTGGCTCTTCCCCCTGCGCCAACGCGCGCTTTTGGGAGGAAAAAGAAATGTCGGTGAACTTTTTGACACTCCCGCCCGCTTCAGCAGAGGAACGAAACTTTCGGATTGGATCGTCGTGGTGACATCGCAAGGATTCCGGGTGCCTGTTTCCCCGATGTCATGACCACCCTCTCGATCGACCGCGCCGTGAATATGGCGATGCTGTTTTGCTTCTGGCTGGGGCTTGCCGGTGGTGCGTCCGCATCCATCGCGATGGCCCCGTTTGAAAGCGGCGACGACTCGTATCAAAGCGCGGAAGCGGCGGAGGATTTCGCGGCGTTGTTGCAGGTCGCGCTGGCGGAAAAGCGAACCGGGACCTGGGTCGAGCGGGCGGAGATTCAGAAGGTCCGGCAGGAGTTGGAATTGCAGGCGTTCGGAATGCAGGACGCGACCCACGGCCTGCGCCTGGGAACCCTGCTCAAGGCGAATTTATTAGTGACGGGGAATTTCGTCCTGGATCAGGACCGCGGCCGGAGCCTGGAGGTCGAGATCATCGATGTGCAACACGCCGACGTGCTGGCCGGAACCTCCCTCAGGATCCACGGCGTGCCAGGCCAACCGCTGGTCGTGGACCCCGCCGATGTGGCGGCGGCGGCGGAAAAAACCGCGTCCGCCCTGGCGCGAGCCACCCAGGCGCTGGCAGCGGCGGAAGGCAGGAAACGAATCATGCCGGTTTTTTTCCGCGACGTGTCCCCGGACAGCGAGCGAAGCACTTTTCTGGAAAAAGAAATCCATGCCGCCTTCGCAAGGACGACTGACGCGCGGTTCCGCATGCTCACGCTGCCTCGCGCCGGCGCGTCGGCGGGAGAATCGGAGTTGATCCTAGCAGGCCTGGTCGCCCATGATCCGGAACTTTGGCAGCGCTTGGCGGAGGTCTATGTCTGGGGGGAATACGCAGAGTTCGAGTCGGCGGATGTCGCCTTCGAAGAGGTCCAAGTGCGGCTCACCCTGCACGTCTGCGCGGGCGGGCGCGAGATCGCCACCGTGGAGGAAACCTTTCCGTTGAAAAACCGGGATTCGGCACTGGCCGAGGCCGTTAGGAAATCCCTCGCGGCCGCCAGCACGCCTGCAATGGAACTCCCCGCCCCCGCAGCGCGCGCCGGACTGGCCGCCTCACTTCTCGCACGGGCCAGGGATGCGCGAACCCGCTTCCCGGACCTCAGCGACGCCATGAAACAAACGCCCTCCGGCCAGCGCCGCTGGCGCTACCGCGTCGGGCTGTTGGAGATGGCCTATTTTCTCGACCCCGGGAACGAGGAGCTCCACCGCGAACTGATGATTGAGCGCTGGAATCGCGGGGCTTTCTATCCGGTCACCCGCAGGGATTGGACCGGCCGCCACTTCCGGGGCTTGTGCCGGCAATCCGACGCGTGGCTCGAATTTGTCCGACGTCACGGCATTTCCTCGCTGGACCGCATCCCGCATGATCCGGTGACGCTCTCGAAGCTACCGTTTGTTAGCTCGCCGCTTGGCCAGGAGAAGCTACCCCACCAGAATTTCTATCTGGATCTACCCGCCGCGGTGGGTGGTTTCATCAGCAAACGGGATCGAGCATTCCCGACCGACGTGCCGGATGCGGTCCGCCTCAAGTGGCTGAACGAAGTTGCCAGGGATTTCCAACGGCGTTTGAAAGCCGTCGCGGAGGAATGCCCGGAAAAATTCGCCCTCCAGCTTTTCCCGCTCGGTCAGCGGGTGCTTTGGTTCCCGGACGCGCGGATGCGCGCGGACACCTTCGGCCTGTTGTGGCAACTGGGGCGCGACGAGAAGATCGACGCCGCCGAAATCGAGAATTTCCAAAAGCTGCTGCGGGATGCCTACCGCCTCGCAGGTCGCGAGCAGGAAGCGCAGCGGATTCTCAGCGGGGACAAAGGTCCGCTCATCGATGACTCCGCAAAGCCGACACGAGATACCGCTCAATTTTGGAAGGACACCGCCAATCACCTGGAAAAAATCGCCCGTCCGCACCCGCTCGCGGCGGGCGAAATCGAATCCCGCTTCCGCGCGGTCAGCCTGACAAATGCCATGACGATCGAATCCGCGCCCCTCGTTTTTCACGCGGCGGACCGCTTCTGGGTGGTCGCCCGCCAGCGCAACCCCGCCGCCTCCGTGCTATGGCAGTGTGACGAACAAGGCGGCAACCCGGTCGCCATGAATGCCGTGCAAGTCCCCGGCAGGCAGAAGTTCACCTGCGGACTGGTGCATGAGGGCAAGCTCTGGCTCGGTGCCGACGGCGCGGGCGTCTGGCGGATCGATACCAAGTCCCGCGCCGTCACCACTTTCGACCACGCGGCCGGTCTGCCGACCGAGGAAATCCACTCCTGCGCCGTGGACGGAAACGAAATCTATTTCGGCGGCGGGACACCGCAGGCCGCGCGGCTCGGAGCGTTTGATACCCAGCGCGAAACCTGGCGGATGATCGGGCTCGGGGAGGGTCCCGGGCCGGGTCGTGCCTCGATGCTCGCCGCCCAGCGGCAGCGGATTTTCTCCGCCGGTCGCCCCCCGCGGACCCCTCACGAATGGGACAGCCACAGCCGCCGCTGGACCGACCTCGGGACGGTCATTCCGGCCGACGCCGCGCCTAACCACTGCATGGGCGATGATTCCGGGATCTGGCTGGCCTCACAAGGGAAGCTGGCCCATCTCGATCTGGAAACGCGGACCTACCTTCCCTTGTTCGAGTTTCCTGATAGAATCCACGCCTTGCTCGGTGACGGCGATTTCCTGTGGCTCGCCACCGCAAACACCGCTCCCGACGCCGGAAGCCGGATCGTGAAATGCAACACGCGGATCCACCTCATCCATAAAGCCAGCCGGAAACTCATCGGTTACAGAGGGCTTCCGTTCAACGCGCCCATCGATTCCATGGCGGCGTCCGGAACGAAACTCTGGCTCGGACTGCGATCCGGCTTCGGCGACAAAACCTATCTGGCGGAAATGGACACGTCCGGCCTGCTGGCCAAATGGACCGGCAAGGCGGAGTGATCCGGGCTCACGCCGGCTCCGCGTTGACGACCAGGGTGCCGGTCTGACAACTAACGAAAAACGTCCCGCACGCGCGCTCGGCGTTGAACGCCCGCGCCAGCTCCGGTTCCAAGTGGGCGCGGATCCGCCGTCGCAGATGACGTGCTCCGAACCGGGAATCGTGCCCATCGATCAAGTGCCGGCGTGCCGCGGCATCGAGCCGGACGGACACGCTGTGTCTGGATAGACGCTTGTTCAGCATCGCCAGCTCCACTGATAGAACATCGTCAAGAAATCGATGGTCCAGCGCCTCGAAAAACACCGTCCGGTCGATCCGGTTGATGAACTCCAAATCGAATTTCCGCTGCAAGGCGGCGTTGAGAATTCCCTGCTCCGCCTCCCGGGAAGGTCGGCGGCGCAGCCATTTCCTCCAGCCGCGCTCGAACTTCCGGCGGTAGCCGTCCAGTTCGCGCGCCCCTTCGTTGCTCGTCATGAAAATCAGGCAGTTGTTGAAATTCAGCCGCTTCGTCCCCGCCGAAAGTTCGAGCCTTCCCGAGTCCAGGACGTTGAGCAGCGCCCGGGCGACCTCCTTGCTCGATTTCTCAATCTCGTCAAACAGCACGATCCCCGGCTTGCTGTAACTGCCCTCGATTTTCTCGAAATCAAACAGCGTGTGATTCTCCTTGCTGCCCACATAGCCCGGCGGCGCACCGGTCAAGGCCGCCGTGTAATGCTCCTGCGCGAGCGTGTTCATGTCGATCCGGCACATCTGCTCCGCGCTTCCCAGAATGGCTTCCGCCAGAACCCTAACCGTCTCGGTCTTGCCGACACCCGTGGATCCCACAAACAGGAAAACCGCCAGCGGCCGGTCGCCCGAGCCGAAATCCGCCTTCACCACGTGCAGCATGTCCGCGATGGAATCATGCATGTCCGCCTGCCCGATGATGCGGGTCTTCAGCAGTTCGATGGCCTGGTCCGGATCGAAGCGGAAGCGCGATACGCGGAAGCGGTCGTGCACCGGTTTCGACTCGTCATTGAGCTTCTTGTTATTCTCGATGACGTCGTTGATGAATGGCACGGCAAGCTCCCGGTGGATGGTCAGGCGGTGGTCTCCTTGCCCTCGAACGGCAGCGTCCCGACCGGACAATCCGCCACGCCGATGGTGCTGCGGGTGAACGCCTCCACATCCGCCTGGGTCTTCTCGGCATCGAGCACCCAGCTCCGATAGAAATCAAACGGACAGGTCGCCACGCCCTTGTCGCCGTCGCCGGAATTATGGACTCCGGTGTAGCCGCGGTGCAGCAGCTTGAAGAGGTGGTTCTGCGATTGGTCGTTCGCCCGCGCGTCGCGGATCTGGCTCACCGAGAGCTGGGCGTACTGGATGCCCATGTCCTCCTCGCCGCACTCGCCCAGCGTCCGGCCGTCGAAGCCGATGAGCGCGGAGTGGCCGAAATACGAGTAAACGCCGTCGAAGCCGGAGGCGTTGGCGACGGCGACATAACAATTGTTCGCCCACGCCATGCTTTTCGCCATCATCACCTGCTGCTCCTTGGCGGGATACATGTAGCCCTGGCAGCGGACGATCAACTCGGCACCCTTCATCGCGCAGTCGCGCCAGATTTCCGGGTAGTTGCCATCGTCGCAAATGATCAGGCTGATTTTCATGCCTTTCGGGCCTTCCGAGACGTAGGTCCGGTCACCGGGATACCAGCCTTCGATCGGGCACCACGGGATGCACTTGCGATACTTCTGCACAATTTCACCCAGATTGTTGATCAGCACCAGCGTGTTGTAGGGAGCCTTGTGCGGGTGTTCCTCATGCCGCTCGCCGGTCAGCGAGAACACGCCCCACGTGTTGGCCGCCTTGCAGGCCTCGCTGAAAATGCGGGTTTCATCCCCCGGGACGGTGGCGGCGGTCGCCATCATCTCGTCGCGGTCGTACATGATGCCCATCGTGCTGTATTCCGGGAAAATCACGAGATCCATGCCGGGCAGGCCGATTTTCATGCCCTTGATCATGTCCGCGATCTTGGTGGCATTTTCCAAAACCTCTTCCTGCGTGTGCAGCCGCGGCATTTTGTAGTTCACGACGGCCACTCCGACCGTGTCCTTGCTGCTTGAAATGTCGCCGTGTCTCATGGGGTCTTCAGGTAGTTGCCGAACGTTTGAAAAACGAAATTTTCCGAGCAGCATCCATACCAAGAGACCGTGGGCCCTCCGCGCGGATTTTGGATCCCTCGTGACCGCCGCGTTCCTGCGACCCGGGATTAAATTCCGCGGCTCCGGTTCCAGCCTTGCCAAAGCTTAAAAAGACCGTAGTTTCCGCCGTGAGCAGGTAATTCCTTACCTCCGACGCCCGCATCCGGCCGAGTGCCTACAGATTCACCCCAATTTCCCCGGGACGTGAAATCGGCCTGCGACTAGGACCACCGGAACACCTGCCTCAACGGGCGGCGGCGCAAGCCGGCTTGTTCCGACACGGGTGAAGTCTCCTTCCGCAAGCTGCGGAGCTTCTCCACGGCACCAAAAAGCCGGATTTGTCGGGACCATGTCGGTCAGCACGAGGTCCTTCCAGCATTGCCGGGTTCTCCTGAATCCGCCGCGCCGGGCCGCCTGAAACACCAAGACCCCACTGACACCATGTCAAACGCAACACAAGATTCCCGCAATTCGGGAGGAGACAGCCGTCGCCGCCGCTCACGCGGAGGCCAAAACCGTAACAATAACAACAACGAACAACGCCGCGGCAGCGGTGGTGGAGAGCGCAGCGAGCGCGGAGAACGCGGAGAACGCGGCCCGCGCAACGACCGCGGTCGCTCGCAAGGCCGTGACAACAGCAACCGCGCGGAAGAATTCCGCCCACAAGCCCCACGTCCGCCACGCACTTATGCGCCGGCGAAACTGAGCTTCTGGCAAAAAATCCTCAAAGCCGTCGGCCTCTACAAGGAACCGGCACCGCCGTCCCGCATCGAGCGCTCCGAAAGGCCCGACCGGACCGAGAGCAAGGTCGAATCCACGCCGTTTCCAAGCGGCGAGCGCGCGCCCAAGTCGAACACCCGCAACGCCCGCTCCGGCGAAGGCGAAGCTCGTCCGCCGCGCGAACCTCGCGAGCCGCGTCCACCCCGCGAACCCCGTCCCGAAGGCGAGCGCGAGCGCAAGGAACGCGCCCCGCGCAACACCGACCGCCCGCGTGGTGGCGACCCGAAAAGCGTCGAATCCACCCGCGTTTACGTCGGGAACCTGTCCTACGACGTTTCCGAACAGGATCTCCAAGAGCTCTTCAAGGGCATCGGCGGCGTGCGCAACATCGAGATCGTTTACAACCGCAGCACCCACCGCTCCAAAGGCTACGGGTTCGTGGAAATGCTCCGCATGGATGAAGCGATGCGCGCCGTGGAAGTGCTTCACGACCAACCGTTCATGGGTCGTAAAATGACCGTCTCCGGCGCCAAATCCAAGGGCCAGGACGAGCGCGAGGACATGGAAGAACGCGACCAACCGGAACCCACCCGCGTCGTGCTCGCCTCCACCTCGCCAGCGGTCGCCGCTGTCGTCGCCGAGCCGGTCATCGAGACCATCGTTGAAAACGTCGCGCCAGTGACGGAAGAAGCGCCGGTCGCCACCGTCGAGGACCTCACCGCCAAATACGGTTTCGACGAGCCCAAGGAAGAAAAGACCGAGGAAGCCTGATCCGGCGTCCTGAATCTCTCAAAACCTCCGTCCGGCTCGCCGCGGCGGAGGTTTTTTCTTGGAAAAAGTAGTCCAGGACTTCAGTCCGCTCTTCAAACCGCCACGAACGGACTGAAGTCCTCGACTACTTTGGATCCGCCGCCTACACCACGCGCATGACCGTTCGCACCCGTTTCGCCCCCTCGCCCACCGGCTACCTCCACGTCGGCGGCGCCCGCACCGCCTTGTTCAACTGGCTCTTCGCCCGCAAGCATGGCGGCGTTTTTGTCCTGCGGGTGGAGGACACCGACGAGGCCCGGAACACCGAGGAAGCGCGGCAGGCGATTTTCGACGGCATGAACTGGCTCGGCCTCGACTGGGACGAAGGCCCGGAAAAAGGCGGAAACTACGGCCCTTACTACCAAAGCGAGCGGAAGCAAATCTACGACACTTGGTTCGCCAAACTGGTGGCGGCGGATCGCGTTTACGAAGACGGCGGCGCGTGGCGTTTCCGCTTCGATCGCAAGCCGGTCACCATGAACGACCTGGTTTGCGGCGAGGTGACCATCGACTACCGCGACGAGTCGAACACGCCGGACATGGTGGTCAAGCGCTCGGACGGCTCCTACGTTTTCCACTTCGTCAACGTGGTGGACGACCTGGAAATGGAAATCACCCACGTCATCCGCGGCGAGGACCACCTGATGAACACGCCCAAGCACCTCCAGCTCATCGAAGCCTTCGGCGGCAAGGCCCCGCAATACGCGCACATCCCGCTGATCCTCAATCCCGACGGCTCGAAGATGTCGAAACGCGACGCTGGCGCGGCCGTCGGCGACTATCCGCGGCAGGGATTCCTGCCGGCGGCGGTGGTGAATTTCATTGCGCTGCTCGGCTGGAATCCGAAGACCGAGCGGGAAATCTTCACCCTCGCCGAATTGGTCGAAACTTTCTCACTCGAAAACGTCAACCGCTCGCCCGGCCGCTTCGATCTGGAAAAATGCAAGTGGGTCAACCAGCAGCATCTGCTCAACGTCAGCCTCGAAGATTTCGCCTCTTCCGCGCGGCCCTTCGTGGATGCGGCGGGCCTGCCGATCCCGGAAAACTACCTGGCGGTCATCGCCGCAGTGAAGGACAAGGTCCGCCTGTTCGGCGACGTGCCGGCGGCCGTGGATTTCCTGCTGAAAGATGATTTCGAAATGGATGAGGAAGCCGTCACCAAAGTCCTCGGAAATGCTGCGGCGGGCGGATTGTTAGCCTCGCTCGCCACCGCCTTCGAAACCATCCCCGCCTGGTCGGCGGATGCCGCGAAGGCCGCGCTCAACGAAACCGCCACAGCGGCCGGTGCCAAGCCGGGGCAGCTGATGTTCCCGCTGCGCGTCGCCCTTTCCGGTCGCGCCCACGGTCCGGATCTCGGGGACGTGCTGAATTTGCTAGGAAAAGACCGCTGCGTGAAACGCGTGCGCGATTTCGCCGCAATCCTGTAACCGGAGCGCGGAATTCATTCCGCGCGAAATCAAACCGATGAAGCAAGTTTACACCTTACAAGACCTCACCTCCCGCGAACTGCTGGACGACGGCGCGGACACACCCGCGCGGCTCGCCGTGATCGGCCACCCGGTCGCCCACTCCGCCTCCCCGCAGATGCACCAACCGGCGCTAGACGCCGCGGGAATCGACGCGCGTTACGTCCGCCTCGACATCGAACCGGGCCAGGTGGGCAAGGCGTTCGCGCGAATGCGGGCACTCGGCTTCATCGGCTGCAACGTGACCGTGCCGCACAAGCTGGAAGCGATGGAGCTTTGCGAGGTTCACCCGGATGCCGCCGCGCTCGGCGCAGTGAACACCATTCGTTTTGACAGTGACTTGAACCGTGGCTTCAACACCGACGGCCCCGGCTTCGCCCGTGCCATCGAGGATGATTTCAAAGTCCCGTTCGTCTCACTCAAGGTCGCCATCATCGGCGCGGGCGGCGGGGCCGGTCAGGCGATCGCGACGCAGGGTTGCCTCTCCGGCATCGAAAAACTCGTGGTGGTGAACCGCACGGTCGCGAAACTCGGACCGTTGGTAGAAAAACTCCGCCTGATCAGGCCGACGACGGAAATCATCGCGCTCTCCTTCGACGATCCGACGTTGGCGGAACAATGCCTTGGCTGCGACCTCATCGTGAACACCTCGTCAGTCGGCCTAAAAGCGGGAGATCCATCGATCCTCCCGGCGGCCTGTTTGAAAAGGGAACACCTCGTTTACGACACGATTTACCAACCACCGATCACGCCCTTGTTAGCGCTGGCGAACGACCTAGGCTGCCGCACGACCAACGGCCTGTCGATGCTGATCAACCAAGGCGCACTGGCGTTCCAACATTGGTTCCCTGGAACTGATCCCCTGCCAGTGATGAAGCAGGCGCTCATGCCCTCCACCTTTTCTGATAAGCGGTAACGCAGGCGGCGGAGGATTACTTACCGGACTCAGCCGCCGGGATTCCGGCCTGACGCAAAATCTACCGTGCGCGACGCAATTCGGCCCTAGTGAACGGGAACGGCGCTTGTTAAGAACGGACGTCAGTCAAAAATGCGTCCGATGACAGACCCAATGCCGTCTGTCAAAACAGGCGGATCCAGGATTTTCCCGGGACGCTGTTGACGAAGCTCCGAACCCATGTCCCTGACCGCGAAAAGCCGCTGCATGAAAAACCCGAATGATTTACGCGGCTGGAATGCTGGATCCCGCCGACTGACGCTGGTTTGTGGGATGATCTGCGCGCTTTTAACGACCTTTGTCCTGGCGGAAAAACCCACCGGGGTCGCACAGAAAATCGAGTTGAAATCCGGAGGACTGCCGGGACTGCCCGGTTCGTTAAACGGCGGGTTGGTTGGCAAGCTCGGCAGCACCCTGATCGCCGCCGCCGCATCACGGGCGCCTCGTGGCGACGGCGCGCTTGCCCTCTGGACGGCGGAGGCGGTCGGCGCATCTTCTTGGAAGGAGACCACGGTGATCGTGCCCGCCTGGGCGGCCGCCGCGCAGTGGGAGGACCGCCTGATCGTGGCGGGCGGGATGCTCGGGGAAAAACCGGTCGCCAGCCTGTCAATCCTGAGCATGGACGCTTCCGGTGCGTTGAAATCCGAGCGTCTCCCGGATTTGCCGCAGCCATTGGCAGGTGCGGGCGCGGCGATGATCGGGACGACGCTTTATGTCTTCGGCGGCGTGTCTTCGATGGAGCCTGCCGTGTTTGAGAAAAAACTTTGGAAACTGGATTTCACCGATGGCGTTCCGGCCCCGTCGTGGAGCGAGGGCGAGGACTTTCCGGATTCTCCCCGAGCGTTTTTCGCGGTGACGGCGCAGTATGGGATGCTTTGTGCGTTCGGTGGAATCGGCCCGGACCTACGCATCTCTAATGAAACATGGGTCTATCGACCACGGCCGATCGAAGCCACCAGTTATATCGGCTGGAAGCAGGTGAGCGACCTGCCGCACCCAAGTGCCCGGGCATCCGCCGTTGCCTTGGGGCAGGCCAGTGTGATGATCGTTGGTGGCATCCAGCAAGAGACGGTCCAAGGACTGCCTCCGGTGATTGCCGCGACGCGGAAGGAAGAACGGCCTTGGCTTTACCACACGGTCACCGATGCGTGGTGTCCCTTTGACAAAGGGATTCCGGCGGCAGATATCCTCGCCTTGAAAATGGATCCGGGCGTCTGGCTTGTCGGCCGCGAGGGCACCCATGAAGTGAGCTTTCCGCGGATGATGAGAAACCTGGCGGTGATCGACTACATCGTGGTAATTGGTTATTTCATCGTGTTGGCCAGCATCGGTTTCTATTTCGCAAAACAGGAGTCCAGCGCCGAGTTCTCGCTCGGAAACCGCAAGGTGAAATGGTGGGCGGCGGGCATCAGCATGTTCGCCACGGGGGCGAGCGCGATCAGCTTCATGGCGATCCCGGCCTTGGCCTTCGCGACCAATCTCGTTTGGACGCTGCCAGTGGTCGCCACCTTGATACCCGCCTATTTCATCACCGCTTATTATATCTTCCCCTTGCTGCGGCGCATGGAAATCACTTCCACGTATGAATACCTTGAGCGGCGATTCAATAATCCCCTGCGGCTCATCGCGAGTGCCCAGTGCATCGCCATCCAGACCATCGGGCGAACTGCCGTGGTGCTGGTGCTGCCGGCGCTCGCCATCGCCTCGGTCACCGGCATGAATGTCTTTTTGAGCGTGCTGCTGATGGGGATCCTGACAACGATTTACACGGCGGTCGGCGGGTTTGAGTCGGTGATCTGGACGGAGGTGTTCCAAGGGGTTTTGAAATTCATCGCACCGCTGGCGATGGTGATCGTCGCGATCATTAGCTTGCCCGGCGGGTTTGGCGAGTTTTGGAAAACCAGCGGGGACTATGGCAAATTCGACATGGCATTGGTGACCTGGGACGTGACGGTGCCGGCGATCTGGATCCTGCTCATCAGCTACATGCTTCAATTCACGGTGGTGAAAGCGGGCGATCAACCGATCATCCAACGGGTATTCTCAGCACCGTTGCATGAGGTCCGGCGGGTGACCGCGATGGAGGTTTCCTGCGCGATTCTCATCGGAATCCTCTCCAACGTGCTGGGAATCGCGATCTTCAGTTATTTCCACGCACATCCGGAGCAATTCTCGCCAACCGCACAAAACGACCAGATCGTGCCGTTGTTCGTGACGCAGGCGATGCCGCCGGGGTTCGCGGGCATGGTCATCGCCGCGATCTTCGCCTCGGCCATGGCCACGGTCGCCAGCGCGATGAACAGCGTGGCCACCATTTACACGGAGGATTTCTATCCAAAGATCCGCCCGAAGGCGACGGACAAACAACGCCTGCGCACGCTCAAGATCACCTCGTATGTCGTCGGCATCATCGGTACCAGCATGGCACTTCTGCTAGCCGGAACCAATCCGAAATCACTGATGGTTGTCTGGAGCCAGATCGTCTCGCTGATGGGTGGCGGTGTGGTGGGCGTGTATTCGCTCGGCATGTTCACCAAGCGGGTGAACGGCTTCGGCGCGGTCTGTGGGGCCATCGCCAGCATCGTCATCACGCTCATGGTGAAGCTCTACACGCCGCTGCATTGGTCCACTTACATGCCGATCGCGATTCTCTCCTGCATGGTGGTCGGTTATCTATGCAGCCTGTTCTCGCCTCAAACGAAGGATCTCGAAGGCTTGACGGTGTTCACGCCGAAAAAGTCGGTAACCGAAAATCCGTAAGCGCCTGGCCATGACTTCGCCACTCGCCACCTGCATGAACCACTGGCTTGCCAGACAATACGGGACAGCCATCGCCCGCTTGAATCTATACGATCATGATCGTTTCAACCTGCTGGTCAACCAGACGCAAGCACCGCTGACCAACGATTCGTGCGAACTTGAGCTGTCCGATTCGAAGTGGGTGGTTTCGATGGATTGCGAGCCCATTGCCGAAAATAGTTATGATTGTGAGGTCGTTTTCACCTGCATGTCGGGTGTATTGCCGGACGCCAGTGTATCGGTGGACTTGGAATTCTCCAAGTGGTCGCTGAACAACTATGTCCTGATGCCGGCCGCCGCTTATGATGGAAACCGCTTCCAATCACGCCGGATTCCTTACTCGCCGAAACTGTGGTTCGTGGACGACATCGGACCGGACAAACCGATCATCGTCACGGACATTCCGAAGCTCAACGAAGGTGACGGCCCATCGCGCATCCAGGAGCGCAGCGGCAGCATGGCTTTGCCCTCCATTGGATTCCGGTCCGCGCCTACAAGCAGCGGATTCTGGTTGACCACCGATCAGGGGAACTCGCTCGGGGACTACGGTATCGGCATCGAGGAAAACCGGTCTCGCAGCAAGGCGACCCTTTCCATCACCTCACCTCTGGTGCGAGAGCTTTACAGCTATCGAATCTGCGACATGCGCGCGCCTTCCGTGGATGTGCCGAAGGATTTCAAGGCGGGCGACGTGGTGAAAATCTCATTCCGTCTTCACGGGTTTAACGCGCCCAAACTGCAATCCTTGTTCGACAAGTATGCGGAAATCCGGAAACCGCAACCCACTCATCGGGTTGACGTGCTGCCGTTTTCCGCCTGTTTCGCCCTTCAGGAGAAAAAGTTCAATCGCGACAACTTCGTCCCTGAGCACGGCTACTATTCCGTGGGCCTGCGTCAGAATTTTCTGCAGGACTGGCAGATCGGTTGGACCGGCGGAATGATCAGCACCTATCCCCTGCTCTTCGCGGGCGATGAAAAGACGCGTGGCAACGTGCTGCGGAACTTCGACTGGTTGTTTCCCAACGGCATCAGTCCGTCCGGATTCTTCTGGGACAGCGGCGCGAACGGCACCGAGTGGTTCGGTGGCGACATCCGCAAGCCGCACACCGCCAACTGGCATCTCATCCGCAAGAGCGCGGATGCCGTTTATTTCATCATCAAACAATTCCTGCTGATGGAAAAGCTCGGCATCGAGGTGAAGCCATCTTGGCGGGATGGCACGCGCGGCGTTTGTGATTCGTTCGTGAAACTCTGGCACGAAAACCGGCAGTTCGGACAGTTTGTCAATTCGCTCTCCGGCGTGATTCGGGTCGGAGGATCCACCAGCGCCGCCATCGCCCCGGCAGCGCTGGTGCTCGCTGCGGACTATTTCCGCGATCCTGGTTATCTTGGTGTGGCGGAGCAGTCGGCGGAGCATTTTTATCTGGAATATACATGTAAAGGACTGAGTTGCGGCGGACCGGGAGATGCCTTGCAGAATCCGGACTCGGAATCATGGTCGGCGTTGATTGAATCCTATGTGGCTCTGCATGAGGCGACTGGCGTTGCAAAATGGCTGGGAAGAGCGGCTGAGGTGGCACGTCAGTTCTCAACCTGGGTGGTCTCATACGATTTTGAGTTTCCGTCGGATTCAATGTTCGGCAAAGCCGGCATCCGCACGACCGGTTCGGTCTATGCCAATACCCAGAACAAACATTCCGCGCCAGGGCTTTGCACTCTATCGGGATTGGGTTTGCTGAAACTCTTCCGCGCGACCGGGGATCGCATCTATCTCAGCCTGCTCTGGGACATCGCCCACGGCTTGCCGCAATACCTGCCCCATCCACTGAAGCCATTGGCTGACGCTAAACCAGGTCACATGTGTGAGCGGGTCAACATGACCGACTGGGAGGGCCCGGAGCGCATGGGTGAAACGCTGCGCATGACAACCTGGGCGGAAACCGCGCTGATGCTCACCACAATCGAAATCCCCGGACTGTATGTGCGGCCGGACCTGTCACAGGCTCTTGCATTCGATCACATCACGGCGGAAGTCGTCGCTGATGGCCCGCAGCAGATGGAAGTGAGGCTCACCAATCCCACTCCGATGCCTGCGGCGGTGAGAATGTTCTGCGAGAGCGGTCAAGAGGTGAAGAAACCGCTGCCGGAGAATTATCTCTACGAGTGTACCATCGTCAAACTGATGCCCGGCGCGACCGAGACGCGCGCGTTTCCCAAATCCAACGTTTGAAGAGAACCATCGCATCACGCCCATGACTTACATCCTCGACATGGTTCACCACAATCCGGGTGAGCCGCCGTTTGAAAGCGCGTTTCTGGATCCGTCACACCTTGTCGACTATGGCTTCAACGGGCAGGTGTTCAAACACATCAACTGTGTCGCGACCTATGCCGCGGCCGGGGTGGATTGCTTTCCGGAGGGTTCGCCGGATCATGCGTGGCTGGATGAATTCACTCCCGGAATCGAGCGTGAGATCGCAGCGGCGAAAGCGGCCGGGTTGAAGGTGTTTTACCACATCGACCTGTTTGTGATGCCTAAACGCCTGGTCGGGCACTTCCGCGATGAAATCTGCGATCCGGTGAGCGGGAGGATTCTGTTGGATCGGCCGAAAACGTTGGAACTGCACCGCGTGTTGTTCGACGAACTCGGCACGCGATTTCCGGAGGTCGATGGTTACATCATTCGGGTAGGTGAGACTTATCTGATGGACACGCCGTTCCACGCCGGCAACGGGCCGATTCCGCGCATTGGCCCGTCGTGGACGCCGGAGTATTTCTATCCGGAAGCCCTCGCCGGTCGCGAGCCGGCTGATGCCCGTTGGACATCCGCGCAGGTCGAAGCTTATGTGACACTTCTTGGTTTCCTGCGTGAGCAGGTTTGTGTAAGACGGGACAAGCAGTTGTTTTTCCGCACCTGGGATATCTTTCCGGACAAACTTCACGCGCGTCTCGATCACTATCTGGAAGTGACGGACCAGATCGAGCCGCATCCGAAACTGGCGTTTTCCATCAAACACACGGCGTTGGATTTCTGGCGTCATGTGAAGGTCAACGAATGCCTGACGCGGGGCAATCATCCACAGATCATCGAGGTCCAGTGCCAGCGGGAGTATGAGGGCAAAGGAGCCTATCCGAATTATGTAATGGACGGTGTCATCAACGGCTTCGAGGAGAACCGCTTGAAGCTCGGCCTGCGGGACCTGATCGGGAATCCGAAAATCCTCGGTGTGTATTCCTGGTCGCGCGGTGGTGGTTGGTATGGGCCTTACATCGAGAACGAGCTGTGGCCGGACCTCAACTCGTTCGTACTGGCACGATTTGTGAAGGATCCTTCACGCGACGAAGAGGATGTTTTCAGGGAGTATGCCACCGACCGGCTAGGGCTGATAGATGATGACATCAATCGGTTCCGTGAACTGTGCCTGCTTTCCGCGCGGGCTGTCTTGAAAGGCCGGCACTGTGCCGCGTTCGACAGCCTGCTGGATGAGTCGGTCCTGCCAACCGCCTGCTGGATGCGTGATGACCGACTCGGCGGGACGGAACAACTCGGCATGGTGTTGGAAACGTTGGAGAACCAAGGACGGATGGATGAGGCGCTGGAAGAAAAAGCCGAAGCGGTGCGGATCTGGGAACGGATCGTGGAAATCGCCGCGGAGATCCGCTGGCCTCGGGGTGCCGACGGCGGGTTTGTCCGGGTTTCCTCCGCCTATGGACTGCGGTTGTTCCGCATCGTGCACCACGGCTGGCGGGCTTTGACCGAGGGCTCCCGCGGCGTCGATGCCGCCGCATTGTCGGACGCGATCCGCAGCTACGACGAGGCATGGCTCGACTACCGGGAACTTTCCGCTTCTCCGCAGTGCGCTAGCTTGTATCGTGGGGAATATTTCAGTCTCCCGGGAATGCCGTCCGCAAGGGGCTTGGATGATTCGGTGACACACTACAAACTTCGGAACCGCCCATGAAACATCACTATCATCTCATCCGGTTGCTCGCATTTGCCGCAGGTTTGACATTTGCAAATGCGGAACCCGTGCCGCGCATGCTTCCGGGGGAATTGTCCGCGGATGAGATTCTGAATGGTGCCTATCCGTTTCCCGTTTCTCCGGATCTTCCGGTGACTTACGACGCGGGCGGCTTTGCCAAGGAGCGCGTGTCGAGGGTTCCAGCGCCGGGTGTGCATCCCCGCATTCTCCTCAGCCCGGAAGATCTGCCGGACCTGCGCCGCCGTCTGAAAGAGACCAAATCCGGCCGCGCGTTGCATGCCACGCTGAAGGCGCGCACCGATGGCGCGCTGCGCGATCCGAAGCAGTGGAGCAGCAAATTGTATGAACGGCTGGCTGCCGGAGACAAGGCGGGGGTGCTCTCCCTGGTCGGCGAACAAGGAGGCTTTCCCCGTGGCATCGGACACTATCAGCCGTGGATTTATGCGATCGTGATGGAGGTCTTTGATGCGATGATTTCCGAGGACGAGGTCAAGGGACGGAATGCGGCCGCCGCCATCGCAACCTACGCCGAGTTGATCCGACCAAACCTGGAGAATGTCCTATCAGGACCAATGAACGACGATGTCTGGCGTGCGAAGACC
>JBEDKU010000593.1:0-5573 GCA_041172045.1 Verrucomicrobiota bacterium
GCTTAGCGGATTCCTCCGGCAGTTTTCCGGCAGTTTTTTCCTGCACGGATGATAGCTGATGATCTTGTTTGTGTACGTCCATTTGCCGAGAAGTAGTTTTAACACCAATAACTTACAAGGATCAAATGCTATCAATCGCGCTCATTCATAAGTCATTGATAATCAGAAATGCCATAGACTTTTAATCAATTGGTCCTGGGTTCGAGTCCCAGTCCTCGTACTTCCTTCATTCCATCAGGATTTCAGCCGTTCCATGTTTTCGGAAAAAGGCGATGTTGCGGCGGATCCTCAGGCTCGCGGGTTTAAGTTGTGAGTTGAGCGGAGGCCTTGAACTGGCATCAAACCCATTTTTCAACTTGCCTCAGCCGCGTGGCTTTCAAGATTCTTATGTGTCCGCAAAACCGCGGATCGAGCCCCCATGAAAATCCGCTTTTCCCGCATCACCGCCCTCGCGCTGGCTTGCTGCCTTCTCTCGCTACTGACAGCCATCGCCGCCGGCGGGGGCGCGGCCGCCTATTTGAAAAAACCGGACGAGTGGTTCGCTTCGACGGAGGGCAGACGCATCGCCGCCAACATCCTTTCCTGCCAGTCCGACCTCGGCGGTTGGGCGAAAAACAGCAACACCGTGGACGCACCCTACTCCGGCGACCGCAAAAAACTCGATCCCACCTTCGACAACGGTGCCACCACGGACGAACTGCGCTTTCTTGCCCGCGCCTTCAATGCAACCCATGAGGAAACCGCCCGGACCGCGTTCGCCAAGGGCCTCGCCTATATCCTCAAGGCGCAATACCCCACCGGCGGCTGGCCGCAGTTCCATCCGCCGGGCAAACAGTATCACCGCCACATCACCTTCAACGACGGCGCGATGGTCCGATTGTTGGAGTTCCTTCGCGAGGTCGGCGTGGCGGAATCCTACGCATTCGTTCCCGCCGCCGACCGCCAGGCGGCGGGGAAGGCGTTCAAAAATGGCATCGCCTGCATCCTGAAATGCCAGATCCTGGTCGATGGCAGGCCGACGGTCTGGTGCGCCCAGCACGATGAGATCGATTACAGCCCGCGTCCGGCGCGCACCTTCGAGCCCGCCTCGTTCAGCGGCTCGGAATCCGTGGGCATCACGAAATTGCTCATGAGCCTCGACCAACCGGGCCCGGAAGTGATCGCCGCCGTGGAGGGCGCCGTCGCCTGGTTCGAATCCGCGAAGATCCACGGCATCCGGCTGGAAAAACAAGCCGACCCGCAATCGCCGGAAAAGGCCAAAAATCTCGTCGTCGTGCCCGATCCCGCCGCCCCGCCGCAATGGGCGCGCTTCTACGACCTCAAGACCCGGAAGCCCGTCTTCTGCGACCGCGACGGCATCCCGAAAGCGACGCTCGCCGAAATCGGCCATGAGCGCAGGAACAACTACTCGTGGTATGGGACGTGGCCACGGACTTTGCTGGAGAAGGACTACCCCGCGTGGAAGAAGCGGATGAATTGATTTCCATCAGGCAGAAAACAGGCAGTCGGTGGGCGACGTGGCGGGACACTCCCGTTTCATGGCCGCGCTAAGGAAACCGGGTGATAGATCCAGCTTGCCGCTGCGGCTCAAGGCAGCTCGCGGATGCGCAGGCGGCGGAAATGGATCGGCGATCCTTCGCTTTCGAGGCAGATATAGCCATCGGCTGGATTGCAGTTCGTGCCGCCGGAGACTTCCTCACCATTCACCCACAGCCGCACCTCGCCATTGATGGCGCGGATGTAGTAGTGGTTCCACTGGCCGTGCCCCTTGCTGAGCAGCTTGCGCGGGAAACTGCGTTCGCCGTTAGGTGACGTGGGTGCAAACGGAGTCATTTTCGACCGCACTGGAAAGACATCACCGTGGGTGCCGAACCAGTCGGTCGGCTTGCCCAGTGCTTTCATCCGCTCGGTGAACGCGTGGTCGAGAATCTGAACTTCGATGCCGTCCGGCAGTCCAGGCTGACCGGCAGCGGTGAGTTTCGCGATCGATTCCGGAGTCGCCCAGATGAAGACGCCGGAGTTGCCAGTGGGTTTCTGGTGGCACCACTCGACGACCATTTCAAAGTTGCGATAGGGCTTTTGCGTGCGCAGCACACTGACCGGAACGCCGGAGCATACTAGCAGGTCGTCTTTCCACACCCAGGTAGCGGGAGCGCTGTTGACGTTGGTGAAGTCCTCCTGCGTGAGCGCGCGCCAGCCGGGTTGGGTGTCGTCGATGGTCGGTTGAACGGGCTCTTCGGCAGTCAACAGGGTGCTGAGCGCCACCGCGCAAAGGAACGAATGGATGATTTTCATCAGAGTGAATGTGCTTAACCATTGAGCGTCCAGCCGTCACGGTATTTGCGCTTCAACAGGGCGTTCGTTTCCGGGCTGTTGGTGATCACCCCTCTGGTGCCATCGTATTCGAGGCGTTCGCCGATGCGATAGGCAACGAAACCTAACAACATATGTTCGATCATTTGGGTGTGATACTCGAAATTGCAGCCGGTTTCCTTCGAAGGGTCTTTGCAAGCATCGATCCATTGTTGCTGGAAGTGGTCGATGGCTGGCAGTTGGTCCTTGTTGGCCCGGGGCTGATAGTAGCTGAGGTCGGCTTCCTTGCCGGAGGGAAGAAGCAAGCGACTGGTATGGTCTGCAATAAGAAATCCCTCACTGCCCTTGAACATCGCTCCATGGCCGATGGTGTCGAACTCAATGGACGATTTGGGGGACCGCGGCAAGGCGCCGCCTTGATGCCAGCTGATCTTGAGCGGGCCACGCCAGTCGTTGGCCGTGTGCTCGAAATGGCTTTCCAGCCGCACCGGAGTGACATCCGGGGTGAAGGCCTCGCCGACTGCGTGAACCAGGGTGGGCAATTTGGCATCCACCGCATTCCAGACCAAGTCCATCAAGTGGCTGCCCATGTCGCCGACCTGACCGACGCCCCAATCCCAAAACATGTTCCATTGCAGGCTATTGGCACCGTCATTGCCGGAAAAATAAGCCGGGGGGTAAGGTCGCTCCGGTGAAGGTCCAAGCCAGAGATCCCAGTGGAAGCCTGCAGGCGGCTTGCCTTCGGCAGGAAAATAGCCGTCGCGCGGGGTCTTGCGATTCCCCCAAGCGACGACCGACTGGAAATCCCCGATCGCACCGTCGCGGATCATTTCCGCGATGCGACGATAGTTCGGCTGTGCATGCATCTGGGTGCCGACCTGAGTGGCTATCCGGCCTTTTTTATCCAGCCAGTTTTCGCGCACCACGCGGGCTTCTTCCACACTGACGGCGATCGGTTTTTCGCAATAGACGTGCAACCCGCGGTTCATGGCCCAATTTGAGATAAAGGCGTGATGATGGTCGGCGGTGCAGATGACCACGGCGTCGAGGCCCTTCTGGTCGAGGCACTGGCACCAGTCGACGTAGATTTTGGCCCCGGGGAAACGTTTCAGCGCGCCGGCGAAATACGCTTCGTTGATATCGCACAGCGCGACCACATTTTCCTGCGCGAGCCATCCGTAATGGGCTTGCGCCCTACCCGAAACACCGATGAGAGCGATATTGAGCTTGTCGTTAGAAGAACGAGTGCCGGCCATGATTCCGGATGGGAGAATCGTGAGTCCAGTGCCTACAAGCGTTGAGTGGCGGAGGAATTCACGTCGGTCCATGACTGCTAGGAATTTGCTTTTGGCAGAAGCCCCCTGAAACGGCCACTGGGCCGGGCCGGAGGAATTGGGAAATGGTTTGCGACAACGCTAGGGATTTTCAAGGGGATGTCCACTGGGCAAAACTGACCATGATCCCCGGATGACCGGACGGGATTCCAGATATGCCTCCGAACCCCTGCCCCCCCAACAAAAAAGGGAGCCTTTCGGCTCCCTAAGTCGTTGACTTTGAAAATGGTGGGTAGAGATGGATTCGAACCAACGTAAGCTTTCGCTAGCAGATTTACAGTCTGACAACCATAGAAATGCCACACTGGTTTACAATGACTTACGGTCTCGCATGTCCCGAGTGTCCGAAATTTCTGGCGTTTTTTGGGCAATAGCGCTACCACTTTCAAAGTGCCGAGACCTGCCACATTTAAGCACCGGAAAGACCAGCGAGGTCGCTGGTATATTGACGTGCCCGCGTCCATGACCGCTAGCGGAAAACGTGAACGACACTTCCACCCCAGTCGCGACGTTGCCCGGGATCACGCTCAACTGTTGAAAGAGAAATTCACCCTACATGGCAGCAATTCAGCTGCGATCGCCCCCACCCTCGCCAGCGATGCCAGTAAAGCCGCCGAGATCCTCGCTCCCTACGACGTGTCGCTGGTGACCGCCGCGCGGTTTTACGCTGCGGCCCGCCAACGCGACGCTGCCAGTGAAATTCTGAAGGACGCCGTCACCGCCTACCTGAAGGCAAGCACAGCCCTTCGGGATCGCACCTACAGATCCTACGAGAATACCCTGAAGCGGTTAACCACGGCGTACGGCGACAGAACGCTATCCACTTTGACTACTACCGAGATCGTGAAGGCTGGCGGCCTCGACGTTCCCGGGGCAGGTGCCGCCCTACATTGGCGAAACTTGAAAGCATTCTGGAACTGGTGCGCAAAGAACCCAAGAGGTTGGTGCGCCAAGGAAGCCTTCGATGCCGTGGAAGCCCCTAAAGCAGCGGGCGATGGGGAAATCTCGATACTCTCTCCAATCGAAGTCATTGCCTTGTTACGAACCGCCCAACAACATTACCCCTCCACCGTTGCATCATTCGCACTGTTGCTATTTGCCGGAATCCGGACGGAGGAACTCATTCGACTCACCGCCGATGATGTCTCCGCCGACGGCATCGAACTCTCCAGCAGGATCACCAAGAAAGGCCGTCGCCGACACATCAGCCTTTCACCGACACTGGCCGCTTGGCTGAAGGTTTACCCGTTCGAACCCGTCTCAAACTGGAACAAGGCGTCCGCAGCGGTCCGTCGCCTTGCCGGGTGGAAAGTGGAAAGCCCTTTATTAGAGAAGCCACCGGAACCCACTCGCGGAGCCTGGCCTCAGAATGTTATGCGCCATTCGCATGCATCCTACGCAATCGCTTCGGGAGTAAAACTGGAAACCCTCCTTTTCGAGTTCGGCCACACAGGAAGCCCGGTCGTCCTGCGAGCGCACTACGTTGGAAAGGCGAGCAAGAAAGACGCACTCACGTTCTTCGCCATACGCCCCAAGGGCACCGCGAAGGAGGTCCCTCTGTCGGTCGTTAAAAAAGCAAAGGGGGCTGCATGAGCTATTTTTCACCCAACTTGGTCCCGGGTCATTATATGATCGATGCTTTAATTGCTCCCGAAGACTTCTATGTGGCCATCAAAAAACTTCATCCGCGCTTGGCGTTGCACTTGCTTTTTGTCGATAAACATAACTCCGTGATAGTAGCGCCCCTGCATTGTCTTGCCTCTGTAGAGAAGGCGCGTGTAGAAGCTAAAAAGTTCAATCAGCCCAATCCTGAATACGCCGAATATCTGCTCAAGTTGACTGGAGAATGGATTTCAATAATCACCAGCGGAGCGAACGAACATCCCCAGCGGGCGAAGTTGCTTGCTGGCATTCAGACCGCATTGA
>JBEDKU010000594.1:0-5766 GCA_041172045.1 Verrucomicrobiota bacterium
GGCAGGGGGTGCGGCACGATGGCACCATCGGCTTTCATTTCAAACAACCCGGTGCCGCTGCCCAGCCAAATCGATCCGTTGCCGGCCCGCAGGATCACGTTGCCATACATCCCCGCGCCGAGCTCCCGGTCGCTGCTCAGGCGCGCGGCATGACCATCCTTCCAGCGGTAGAATCCAGCACCCTGGGTGGCGAGGATGAATTCGCCGGGAGCGCTTTCGACCAGTCCACCCAGATCGTTCGACGCGCGGGGCGCGCTGGAGTCGTCCACCGTGGCGGATTGGATTTTCAACTCCGACATCAAGAAGAACCCGTTGGAAGATGTTAGCCAAATCCGCCCGTCGTGGGTGATGATTACCTTTTCCACAAGGTCCGGCAAGTAGTCCGAGGTGGCGGCGGGCGCGATGAAGCGGCCGTTCCGGAATCCATAAAGTCCACGCCGGTGGTAGGCGATCCAGATGGTGCCATCGGGCGCGGCCACCATCTGCCCCGGCGGCCTCGTGGTGCCATCCGGCAACTCGCGGGATTGCCAGGCGCCGGCCTCACGCGTCCAAAGACGACCCTCGCCGCACACCCAAAGATCACCCCGGGGATCCAGGCATAATGCGCTGGCGGATTGCGGCCCGCCGCCGGCATCCGGTTTCCATGTGCCCTGGTCGAACCTGCGGAGTTGGCCGTTCCGTATGCCCCAGACACTGCCATCGGCTTCACGCAGCGGGAAACTAACATAGCCGGTCCCGGTCGGAACGAAACGGCCGTTTTGCAAATGCGCGCCCTTGCCACGGGAAAAGACGTTGATCCCACCATGCGGGTCCTTGTTGATGAGGGAGACCCAGTTCGAGGGCAGCCCGTCATCGGTCGTGTAGGTGCGCACGATCTCATTGCCCCTCAGCACGCTCACCCCACCGCCGAGCGTGGCCGCCCAGAGCTCGTCATCGTCCGTTTCCAGCAAGGAAAGAACGATGGGGGCCAGCAACCCTTCCTGCAGCCCGAAGATCTTGAAATTCGCGCCATCGAAGCGGGCCAGTCCGCCATCGGTGGCCACCCAGATGAATCCGTTGTGGGTTTTGGTCAGGTCGCGCACCCGGTTGTCCGGAAGTCCGTCACGGGTGGTCCAGTTGCGGAAAAGCATCTCCACGCTCTCGACCGGCGGTGAAGCTAGCGCCGCCACCGCCATCAAAATCGTGCAGCAAAAAAACACGATTCGTGTCAAGGGCATGGGTGCAACGTCGCAAATCCTCCCCAACCTTGCAAGCGATCGATCACCTCCTGTCTGTCGGCATTTCTGCCCACTAGCGCGAACCGGAATGGTTGTTCTAGAATAGGCAAATGCGCACCCATCGACACCCTTTCGCCCTCACCGCCGCCACGCTGGCGCTGGTTCCTTTCCTGAGCGCCCAGCCACAGCTGCTAGAGACCTGGAGATTTTCCCCTGAGTCGGCCACCGCCGCAGGCGAAACTGTGACCATCCCCCACACCTGGAATACCACGGACATCCAGTCGGGCAAAGGAACCGACCTGATGAGCAAGGATGGCTATCGCCGCGCGGCTTCCTGGTATCACCGCGAGCTGCCCGCCGCCACGCCGGGCAAGCGGGTGTTCGTCCGCTTGGGTGCGGTGTCCTCGGTCGCCGGAGTTTTCCTCAACGGTGAAAAACTCGGCGAACACCGCGGTCCCTCCACTGCCTTCGCGTTCGAACTCACCGACAAGCTGAAAAACCCCAACAACCGTCTCACGGTCGAAGCCGACAACACCTGGCGGGACGACGTCGCTCCCATCAGCGGCGATTTCGGCCTGCCCGGCGGAATTTATCGACCGGTGGGATGGATCGAAAAGGACCCGGTCTGCATTTCACCGCTCCACCTCGGATCGCGCGGTGTGATTGTCACCCAGACCGAGGCCAGCCCCACCCTTGCGGCAGCGCGCGTCGTGGTACATCTGGACCGTGCCGTGTCTTCGAGCCAGCAGGTGACGATCGACCTGCTGGATGCCGATGGCGCGGTGGCCTCCAGCCAAACCAAGGAATGTCCCGCCGGGATCGGCAAGGCCGAAGTGGAGGGCGAAGTTTCAGTGATCAACCCCCGCCTCTGGGACGGACTCAAGGATCCTTATCTCTACACGCTGCGGGTTTCACTCACCTCATCTGATGGATCGAAGGATCAGGTGAAACTGTCCACCGGATTCCGGGACATCGTCATCACCGCCGACGGCGGAACCTTCCTCAACGGCAGGCCCTACCCGCTGCGCGGAGTGAACCGCCATCAGGACCGCGAGCGGCAGTCATGGGCCGTCAGCGACGCGCAACAGCGCGAGGACGTGGCGATGATTATTGAAATCGGCGCCAACACCGTGCGCTGTGCCCACTATGCGCACAGCGAGGTGTTTCTCGATGCCTGCGACCGCGCCGGACTGCTCGTCTGGTCCGAACTCTCGGTGATCGACAGCGTGGGCGGCAGGCCGGATGCCTTCGGTGCCAATGCGGAAATCCAACTGCGCGAAATGATCGCCCAGCAACGCCATCATGCCTCCGTCTTCACCTGGAGCATGTTCAACGAGATCGGCCATCGCCCCGGCGCGGATCCCGTCGCGGTCCTCTCCCGACTGCATCAGATCGCCAAGTCCGAGGATCCATCCCGTCCCACCAGCTCCGCCACCAACCAGGCGAATCCGGCGTTCAACACGATCACCGATCTGCTCGCTTTCAACAGTTACCCCGGATGGTATGGCGGCAACAGCGGCAAGGTGGATGCCGCCGTCGCCAAATACCGTGCCACCGCCCCCGGCAAACCATGGAGCATTAGTGAATACGGCGCGGGTGGCTCGCTCACCCATCAGGACGACTCCATCGACAAGGCACCCAAGCCCGACGGCAAGTGGCACCCCGAGGCGTGGCAGGCCCGCGTCCACGAGGAGGCGCTGGAAAGCATCAACCGCCACCCGGAACTCTGGGGCACCTATGTTTGGAACATGTTTGATTTCGCCAGCCCCTGGCGCACCGAAGGCGACCGCGACGGGATCAACGACAAGGGACTGGTGAGCTACGACCGGAAAACCCGCAAGGATGCCTTCTATCTCTATCAGGCAAACTGGTCGGACTCACCCGTGCTCCATCTGCTCGCCCGGCGCGACGACCAGCGGCGCATCCCCGAAACCGTGGTGCGATATTACACCAACCTCGAAAACGTGACCATCACGCTCAATGGCGAAAAGTTAGGTGCCGCGGAAACCTACGGCCCCCGCGCCTTCGTCATCAAAGGCGTGACTCTGCGCCCCGGCAACAACCTCATCGAGGCCCATGGCAAAACCAGCGATGGAAAACCGGTGAGCGACCGCATCAAGTGGACGCTCGCGGAAGCGGTTACCGGAAACGCATCACCCGAATAGGCCTGACGCGGCAAGATACCTAACTATCACTCATGAAAAACCCACTCATCGCCCTCTTCCTCGGATTTCTCTGCGGGCAAACGCACGCAAAAGTCATCCATGCTGGCGGCAACGTCACCGCGACCGGCCTCGGCACCACAAGTGCCAATGCCATCTCCCGCATCAGCAATGGGGGCCTCAATCCGACGCTGTTCGGTGACACCATGGTCTCCGCCAGCATCTTTGAAAACACCGGCAACGCAGTCGTCGCACCGCCAACTCCCATCCGTTTCACCCTAAATCTGGGTTTGGCCGCCAGCGGGGGTGGGCATGATCTCAGGGTCTGCCGCTTGCACAACGACTCGGGTGTGGTTAGAGACAGCGGCATCGTCGGCTTCACCCTGACAGCCCACAGTGGCCCTGACGCGACTGGCAGTGTGACTGCCAGCGTCTCATTCGTCGCCAGAAATCCGACCACAGCGGCACCCGCCGCCGCGCAGTCTTTCCCGTTCCTCGCGGAGAACGTCCAGTCAGTGGTGCTCGCCGTGGATACCATGGTGGTGAAAGGCGGCACGAACACTCTCTACAACCTGCAAGTCACCGAGGTGGCGTTCGAGGGCGATAGCGATCAGCAGCTCACCCTGCTCCCGCCGGACCTTGTCTTCAGCGGCCATGACCAGATGCTCTACTCGCTGGAATCAAGTCCGGACCTGCTGTCTTGGACGGGTTTTCAAACCCACTTGGGAAGTTCTCCGATCTATCAAGACTTCAGTCAGGATCTTTCAAACTCATCCCGCCAATTCTACCGCGCCCGCCAGTTGGGGCGGATCCCGGATCCGATGGAAATCATCGATCCCAAGCCATTTGCCATCAACCCGCCGGTCAGCAACGGTCCCGTCATTTCGACGGCCGATTACGGGCTAAGATCTGACAATACTCCGCCGGCCAATATCATCGCGATGGAGTCCGCGATTGCCGCTGCCAAGGCGCAGGGAGCATCCAAGCTCTTCATTCCCGCCGGGATTTACCGCTTCTCGGCGAACCGCAGCACCCAGTTGCTGTTTTCCGTACTCAACAACATGATCGTGGAAGGGGTGGCCGGGCAGACCGAGTTGATTCTCGTCGATTCGCCGGACACCTACAAGGCCGGGAGCGGTGACTTCCTCCACTTCACGGGCTGCCTGAATCTTGTTGTTAGAAATCTGGTGATTGACTGGGACTGGTCGGTGAGGCCGCTTTCAGCCATCGCCCAAGTGGTGGCGGTCAACACCACCGACTGGACCGTAGATCTCGAATTTCCCTTCAACACCCTCGCCGCCAATTATCCCATCCGCGGCTCCATGGAGCTGAACCCCGCCGTCTGGACCCGCAAGCGGGTCGGATTCGAGACCGGCGCGTCCTACTTCACCCTCCAGGAGCGGATTTCACCCAATCGCATCCGCCTTCATTACAAGCCGGAGTTTGAATACAAACTGAACAAACCCATCCTGTTCGAATACACCGCCGTGTTTTTCGCGCCCAACCTCACCGTCAACGCGGTGGACCTGAGTTCCTCATCCCACGTCACCTTCGATGGTGTGTGGGTCCATGGAGCCAGCTTCGTCGCCTTCGCCGCCGATAACAACGAATATTACGAGTTCAGGAACTGCCGGGTGGAGCGCCGCCCGGGCCAGCCGCCCGCATTCCTAGGCTCATCCGGATTTGAAATCCATAATTGTCGCGGCCACTTCAAGCTCATCGGAAACTATGTGAACCGTGCGGGCGACGACGCCCTGCACTACAGCTCCGGCGGCGTGGACCAGGGCGTGGAACGGATCGACGCCAACACCCTCAGGATCACGGATCTGTTCTATTACACCGGTCAGTATCCGCTGGTCGCGGGAAACCGCCTTGAGTTGCTCAATGCAAACATGACCACCGTCTATGCCGGCACCATCACCGCGGTGCAGTGGGATTTGAACTTCTATCCCACCAACCCCAGAAACCGCGTCACGCTCAGCCTGCAGGAACCCCTGCCAGCCACGGTGGAGACCGAGGGCTTCGTGACCGTCCCTGCCTACGCCACGGGCGGCTATTTCATCGAAAACAACCACTTCGAAGGCGGTGTCGGCCACGGCATCTATGCCAGCATGAAGGACGGAGTGATCCGCAACAACACGCTGCTCAACTGTGCCTATCCGGGCGTGATGTTTTCCCAGACCTGGCGCAGCGAGCGCTGGTTCATCGGGACCCATCCGTCATCCAGCCTGATCAGCGACAACCTGATCGACGGGTGCAACACGGCGGACCGCGAGCCTGCGGCCCTCTTCATCGGGGCCGGCATCGACAGCAACAACCAGAACCAGATCACGCGCGGTTTCCTGCCGGTCACCGGCCGCCCCACACAAAATGTGGTCGTCGCCAAC
>JBEDKU010000595.1:0-4154 GCA_041172045.1 Verrucomicrobiota bacterium
GCATTCTTCCTGGGCCACGGCGTCGTGGAGATTCGGGTCGAACTGGCCGGTGGTCGGGATTTCCTCGACGCCCTGGGAGGTGAGGAACTCGTTGAGCTGGCGGCGGACCATGTCCATGCCGATGTAGATCATGGACTTGGTGTCCTGCGAGGCGGCCTGCATGCCCATTTCGAAATTGTCGATGACGGGGATGAGGTCCTCGAGCAGGCGCTGGTTCGCGTAGCGGATGGCGTCCTCGCGGTCGCGGGCGGTGCGTTTGCGGAGGTTGTCCATCTCGGCGGCGGTGCGCAGGGAAATTTCCTTCCACTTGGCGGCCTCGGCCTCGAGCTCTTCCCAAGGATCGAGAGCGGGAGCCGGATCGGCGGCGGGGGCTTCGGCGGCTGGATCCACTTCGGCGGGGGTCAACGGGGTTTCATGCTCTTGGTTCGGTTCGTTGTCGGCTTGCATGGGCGATAGCTGTAGTCATGAAACCGCCAGCGTCAACCCCGGGGCGCGATTCACGAATGTCCCGCCTAGGAAATCCGCTTGCCATCACCGGATAAGGCCGGTAACCACTCGCCCCCACCGCCGCTGTGCGCGGATTCTGATTTGCATTCTATGAAGTTGGCGAAGTTGCTCAGTGCGAACCACATCCTGCTCGATATGCAGGCAGTGGAGCATTGGGCGTCCATCGTGGAACTGGTGGGGCATCTGGTGGAATCCGGCCAACTCCCGGAATCCCAGCGGGAGGAAATGCTCGAAGCCTTCAAGGCCCGCGAGGAATCGGTCAGCACCGGCATCGGCTCGGGGGTGGCGATTCCGCATGCGTTTTCGGACCATCTGGACCATGTGATCGCGGTTTTCGGCCGGTCCAAGGTGGGCATTGATTTCGAGGCGCTGGACAACAAGCCGGTGCATTTCATCGTGCTCTTCGTGGTCCCGCGGAAGAACTATCACCTGCACCTGCAGACGCTGGCGGCGATCGCCAAGATGTTCACCAACGCCGAGGTGCTGCGCCAACTGGGCGCGGCCGAGTGCCATGAGGAAATCCTCGCTATTTTTGATTCCCGGCCGGCCCGTGTGGGCGCTTGATCCGGGTTCACCCGCTAATTTTATGACGCTTCTTCAGGAACTCGAATCCCGCCTTGCCGCCGCTCTGACCGCCACCTTGGGCGAACCGGCCACCGCCGCGGTGACCGCCGCCGCGGACCTCCGTTTCGGCGACTATCAGTCGAACGCGGCGATGGTACTGGCCAAACAGCAGAAGACGAACCCGCGCGCGCTGGCCCAGCAGATCATCGACCGGCTGGAGCTCACCGGACTGGCCACGGCCGACATCGCCGGGCCGGGATTCATCAATTTCCGCATCCTGCCCGAAGCCTACGCGGCGCGGGCGGTGGCGTTGATCCGCGACGAGCGGTTGGGCGTGCCGGCCACCGGCGCGGGCAAGACGGTGGTGGTGGATTTCTCCGCGCCGAACGTCGCGAAGCCGATGCACGTCGGCCACATCCGCTCGACGATCATCGGGGACTCGCTGGCGCGGATCGCGCGGTTTCTGGGCTTCAAGGTCATCGCTGACAACCACATCGGCGACTGGGGCACGCAGTTCGGGATGATCATTTACGGCTGGAATCATTTCCTTGATGAGGCGGCGCTGGCGGAGAATCCGATTCAGGAGCTCGTCCGCGTCTATCGCCAGGTGAACGCCGCGACCAAGGAGGACCCGGCGGTGCTCGAAGTCTGCAAGGCGGAGCTGGTGAAGCTCCAGGCCGGCGACCCGGAAAATCTAGCGATCTGGCGGAAATGCATCGAGGTCTCGAAGGCCGGGCTTCAGAAAATCTACGACCGGCTCGATGTGAAATTCGATTTCTGGCATGGCGAGAGTTATTACAACGACAAGCTCGCCGGCATCGTCGAGGAGTTCCTGGAAAAAGGCCTCGCCCGCGAGAGCAACGGCGCGGTGTGCATCTTTTCCGACGGCAGCAAGCCACTCGAACAAGACCCGTTCAAGGTCCACAAGGAAGAAGGCTGGACCGACAATCCCGCGCTCATCCGCAAGGCGGACGGCGGGTTTCTCTACGCCACCACCGATCTGGCGACGATCCAGTTCCGCATCGACGAGTGGAAGGCCGACCACATCTGGTATGTCGTCGGCGTGCCGCAGCAACTGCATTTCCGCCAGCTTTTCGAGGCGGCGGCGCGTTGGGGCAAGACCGGGGATTTCCAGCACGTCGAGTTCGGCTCCATCCTCGGCGACGACCGCAAATTGATGCGGACGCGCACCGGCGAAAACGTCGGTCTGGTCGAGGTGCTTGAGGAGGCGGTCGAGCGTGCGGCGAAAGCCATCGCCGAGAAAAACCCGGACCTGCAAGGCGAGGAAGCCGCGCAAATCGCGGAAATCGTCGGCATCGGCGCGGTGAAATTCGCCGAACTTTCGCAAGGCCGCCTTACCGACTACGTTTTCTCATGGGATCGGATGCTCGCGCTGCAAGGCGACACCGCGCCGTATCTGCAATACTCGCACGTCCGGATCCGCTCGATTTTCCGCAAGCTCGACGCGCCGTTCGACGCGACCACGGCGGAGATCCACCTCAACGAGCCGGCGGAAATCCATCTGGTGCGCCTCCTGGTGCGCTTCGGCGAGGTCCTGCCGACGATTCTGGAAGATTTCCGCCCGAACCTGCTGGCGAACTACGTGCTGGAGCTGGCCCGCGCCTTCCACTCGTATTTCGAAGCTTGCCCGGTGCTTAAGGCGGAGGAGCCGATCCGCTCCAGCCGCCTGGCGCTTTGTGAACTGACTTCGCGTACTTTGAAACAAGGGCTTCATCTGCTCGGTATCGACGTGCCCGAGCGGATGTAGTTTTCATCCGCCGGGATGGCCGGAAGAATCTTGCGGTCCGGAAGGATCTATCTATTCTTAGCCGACAACGCCTCACCCTCCCCATGCCCGTTCCTCCATTTTACGTCATCGGCCACAAAAACCCGGACACCGATGCCATCTGCTCCGCGATCGGATATGCCGCACTGCTCCGGGCCGTCGGCGAGGAACCCCAAGCCATCGCCGCGCGCTGCGGCGAGATTTCCCAGCGGACGAAATGGGTGCTCCAGCGCGCCGCGCTCGACGCGCCGGTGCTGCTGACTGACGTCCGGATGAACGCCGGCATGATTTGCCACCGCAAGATCATCAAGGTGAGCGTGACCGACACCTTCCTCACCGCCTACCGCCGGATGCTCGCCGCCGAGATCCGCTGCGTGCCGGTCGAGGACGACGAGGGAAATCTCTGCGGCATCCTGCGCTACTTTGATTTGCTCAAGCTCCTGCTGCCCGCCGACACGGAAGGCCTCAGCGTGCGGACGATCCACGTTTCCCTGGCCAAGCTCGCGGACACGCTCCAGGCGGAAAGCCTCGGGGCGATGTTGCCGTCCCCGGAGTTTGAGGAAGACCTGATCCTGCTCGTCGGCGCGTCGTCGCAAGCCACCGTGGACAAGCGGCTCAAGCAGGCCATCGTGGAAGGAAACATCGGCCAATTTCTCGTGATTTGCGGCGACCGTCCCATCGTCCAGCGCTATGCTATCGACCACGGAGCGCGCGCCCTGCTGGTGACCGGCGACAATCCGGTATCCGCGGACATTCTCGCTTATGCCGCGCGCAAAGGCGTGGTCGTGCTGCGTTGCCATCAGGACACGGCGAGCGCCTCGACCCTGATCCGCTGTTCCCGCACGGTGCGCCACGTGATGGAGAAAAATTTCCTCACCATCGGTGCCGTCGAGCCCGTCTCGCGCCTGCGGAAAAGTCTTGCCGCCGTGGATCAGGATTTGTTCCCGGTGCTCGACCATACCGGCGGACAAATGGTCGGCGTCATCGCGAAATCCGACCTCGTCGATCCCCCGCGCATCCGCATCGCGCTGGTCGATCACAACGAATACGCCCAGGCCGTCAACGGCGTGGAGGAAGCGGAAATCACCGAAGTAATCGACCATCACCGCCTCGCCGGCGACCTCGTTTCCCGCGAGCCGATCCGCTATTTGAACGAGCCGGTGGGCTCCACTTGCACGCTCGTCGGCCGGAAATTCTTCCACCGCGGCTTGATGCCCGCACCGAGTGTCGCGATGTGCCTGTGCGCCGGCATCGTCTCGGACACGCTCTGCCTGACCTCGCCGACGACCACCCTGCT
>JBEDKU010000596.1:0-2654 GCA_041172045.1 Verrucomicrobiota bacterium
TGAGTGTGGTCGAATACTCGTAGTTGAACACCAGCGTCGGCGTGGTGAGCGACGGCAGGCGGCGGGTGTAGGTGAAGAGACCTGAGGTCTTGCTGAGTTGCACGATGATCGGGTTGACCGATGCACCGGAATTCGGCGTGAGGCCGAAGGCATACTCCTGTTGGTTGCTCATGCCATCGTTGTCGGCATCGGCGGTCGGCTCACCGTTAAGCGCGGGATTGGCCACGGTCACCCATGGGTTTTCCAATCCGAAAGAAGTGGCCCAAGGCGTGTAACTATCACTGGGGACGGGATTGCTCGTTACGACAACCACCCCGGTTCCGGAGAAGCGGGTGTCATCCTGAAACGCCGGCAAAGCGGAGGACGCACTGGAACCCCAGGTCCCGGCGACCTGTTGGACCGCGCCGAAGAACAGGGTGTCGACGGTTTCGCTGCCGACAGGTTGCACCTTGCCGCCGTCGATGACGAGCTTGCTGGTGTCTGACAACGAGTCGCCGTCAACGAGCAGCACCCCGGCGAGCACTTCGGTCCCGCCGCTGGCACTGCCGTAGCTGTTGGCCCCGGTGAGCGCGAGCGTGCCGGCACCGGTCTTGACGAGGGTGGCAGCCGCGCTGCTGATGACACCGGAAAGCTCGGCATCCACGGTGGCGGCCCCGTCGTTCACAACTACGGTCCGGGACGAACTGGCCAGGGCGATGTCGCTGACGACGGTGACCTTGCTGTCGGCAGTGGCGGCACCGAGGGTCAGGCCCACACCCGCGTAAGAAGTGGAGGAGAGCATGATCGGAGCCCCGAAATCCACCACCCGGTCGCCGCCAAAGGCCGCAAAGCCCGTGCTTTGTCCCAAGGCGGGATCCGCCGTTGGATTCGCCGTGACCTGGTCAATGCCGGGACCGACCGCGCGCAGGAAGTCGCCGCTGATCGTCGTTAGACCAATGACGCCATTGGCGGAGTTGAAGACCAGGTTGCTGGTGCCGCCGGTCGCACCAATGCCACCGGGGATTGCGAGTGCGTGGCCGAGACGAAGCACACCGGCATTCACGGTGGTGGCACCGGTGTAGGCGCTCGCCCCATTGAGTGCGAGTGTGCCGCTGCCGCCCTTGATCAAGCTGCGGGCACTTGTCCCAGTGCTGAGAATGCCAGCGGCGACCGAGGTGTTACCCGAGCCGGAGATATTGACGTTTGCGATGACGTCTCCGCCGATGTCCAAGCTACTGGCAAACACAAGGCTCAAGTCCGGGCTGCCGTTGATTAGAGATCTGACGCTGTTTGTTCCGGTGGTGATTTTACTGGCGTCCGTGAAAGTCAGTGACGTCGGGCTGCCGCTGCTGTTGGTGAATGTGATGTTACCTCTTTCAAAGGAACTCATGGTGTAGGAACCCGTCACCGCGAGCTCCACGGTTCCATCTCTCGACACGCTGTCCGCACCGGTAATTTTGGCTCCAAGCGGAAGCGCGCTGAGATTACTGAGCTTCAATACCGGATCGTTTCCACCCACATTGTCCACATTGTTGGTGACCGTGTAGGCGGTTCCGGAATTGGTGCCGGAAATTTCGAGCTTGCCGCTCCTCGCGGTGGTGGCGCCGGTGTAGGTGTTGGTTCCGGATAAGATCAGGCTGCCCTCACCTCCGTGGGTGAGGGCGGTGAACGTGTTGGCGGCAGCACTTGTTCCCAAGGTGGCGTTCAGGTTGGCTCCATCGGTGATTGAACCGGAGAAGGTGGTCGCATCCGAGCCAGTGACGACAAGAGTTGCAGTGCCGCCGTTGGTATCCAGGTTGGTGACGGTACCGGCACCTGTCAGGGAGAAGACATTGGCTCCTAACGAACCCGTGCCGCCGTCGTTCATGTTATAGTAGCCGCCGGCTTCCACAGTGAGTTTGGGAAGCGTGACGGATGTCGTTCCAAATGGATTGGCGGATTGGCTGAACGCGATCACCCGGTTCCCGATGGTCAGGCCGGAGTTGCCGGCAAACGAAATCGCCGTTCCCGTTCCGTCGAACTTGGCGGCGGTGTAGGTGGTGGTGACGCTGGCATCCGACACGAGGCGTAAGTTTCCATTCGATACTGAAACGGCCGGACCGTTGGCTTGAATCAAGAATTTGAAGGCCTCGCTGCCAGAGGTCAGCTGACTGGTGGCGGTGCCATTTCGGAAAAGTCTCAGGGTGCGGGTGCCTCCTCCCAGATCCATCGCCCCATCCAACAACAGGCGGCCGACAGTCGCCGGAGTTCCGATGTTGATATCTCCATTCACGAAAAAGGTAGTGGCACCGAGGACCCGGCTTGCCGTCCCGGGGTCAAGGGTGGCACCCTGGGCGAGAGTGACCGAACCGGTGCCCGTGGGTCCCGACGCCACCAATCCGCCCGCGAAGGTGGAACTGGTACCCAGCCTCAGGGTGCCGCCGGAGATGGTGGTGCCGCCGCCGAAGGTGCTGAGACCGCTGAGGGTCGCCAACTCGGTGCCGAAGGCTCCACCGGTGATGGTGACGCTGGAGGTGCTGGTGCCGGTGACGGGCACGGTGATATTGATGCCAAACGGGGCGGGATCGGCGACGCTGGTTACCGTCAGGTTCACCCCAGCGGCGAGACTGAAGGCTCCGGTGGCCCCGGCGATCAAGCCGAGTGTCCGCACGGCTGAAGCACCTGTGCCGGTCGTG
>JBEDKU010000597.1:0-4588 GCA_041172045.1 Verrucomicrobiota bacterium
GGACGGGTTGTTGAAAGGCGTCACCCCGCCATCCTCGAAGGCGAAAAGCTGCGTGCTGGTGGTGCCGGATTTCTGGTCCGTGATCTCGATGGCCTCCGGCGGAAAAAACGTCGGCGCGGCGGTGCTGGCGCGGACGATCTGCCACAACGGCAGATCCAGATTGCAGCCCGGCTGCGTGTGGTCGTTGTAAACCGCATGCGGGTTGTTTGACAGCGGCCACGGCGAGCCGGTGGAAGCGTTGCGCGTCACCACCAGCAGCAGCGTCTTCAATTTCGAGGTCCCCAGCGTGGCGGGCGAGCCGTCATCCTCGACGAAGAAATTCCGCAGGAAATCCGAGATCGGCTGGCCGGCGAAACGGTGTTTGTGCATGCTGCCGAATCCGGACTTGGTGAACATCACCCGGGCGTTTTCCCGATAGAGCCGGATCACCTCGTCCACCGGCAGGCCCCATGACAGGAAGGTGGCGATGATCGCGCCGGTGCTGGTGCCGCTGATGTATTGGAAATGGTCGGCCAGCACCAGATGCGGATCCGCGTGTTTCTCGCGCAGCAGGGATTCGATCCGGCGGGCGATTTCCAGCGAGAACAGCCCGCGGATGCCGCCACCGTCGAAGGACAGCAAGCGGGCGCGGGGGGTCGGTTGCGCGATGAGTCTCATCGCGCTGGTGATAGGGAATTCGCCTGAATTGACCAGTATAATTGTGGTCCATCCGTCCCCGCCGCCCGCGGCGGAAGTCCGCCACGCAAGGCGGGGATTGTCGCAAGTTCCTTGTGCCCGCCGGCGGAAACCGCTAATCCAACCGCCATGGATTTTGAAACACTGAGCTCGTGGGCGGATGAGGAATTGAAGGCATTGATCAAGGTCCTGCCGCAGGACATCCAGGACGCTTCGGCGGCGGTGGCGATTTCCTTCGAGGAAAAACCCGGCGGCGGAGCTTACGACGAAGAGCTGGAAGGCGACGAGCTCGGCCTCTTCGAAGGCCCGTGCGCACTCGATGAAGCCGGCCCCGAGGAACTCCCGCGCATCCGGCTGTTCCTCATCAATCTGTGGGAATGGGTCGGCGAGGAGGAGCACGACTACCGCGACGAGGTCGGCACCACCTTTCTCCACGAGCTCGGCCACTACCTCGGCTGGGACGAGGACGAAGTCGCCGAGCGCGGGCTGGAATAATCCGCCCGCACTTCCAAGACATTTGTCTTTGCATTTACAGACTTTTGTCTAGATTGGAACTATGGAAATGCTTTTCAGTTCTGTTGCAAACTCTCCCGCGGTGATGATGCGGCGGATCCGCGGCGGCATCCCAGCGGAGAGCTTCGTGGAAACGGCGGAAAAGTTGGGAATTTCCCAAGAACTGCTAGCGGCCAAACTTGGGCTTGTGACCCGAACTCTCAACCGCAAGCGCAAGGCAAACGAGAACCTTTCAGCCCACGAGTCCGAGAGAATCCTGAGGGTGGTCAGAATCTGGAACATGGCTCGGATTCTGTTTCGCACGGATGAGACCATCGCCGAATGGTTTCTGCGTCCCGCCGCGTCACTCGATCACGCCGCACCCTTGGATTTACTGGATACCGATGTCGGCACGGCGGAAGTGGAGGGATTGATCTCTGGCTTGGCCTACGGAAATTTCCAATAATTCCATGCTCCTGCACCGCATCTGCACCACCCACTTTGCGGGGACGGCCAAGCTTGCTTTCGGAGGGCAAGGGGGGATCTACGGCTCCGGGCGATGGCACCAGCGCGGCCGCCCGATTGTTTACACCTCGGCACACCGCTCGCTGGCCCTGTTGGAAATCATGGTCCACCTCGATGCCCGCTGGCACCTCCAGCCGATGGAGGCTTGGGAAATCGATGTGCCAGAGTCTTTCCTCCGGATCCCGGTCGATCTGCCGGATCACTGGAAATACAACCTCGAAGACACCCGGGCTTACGGCGATGCATGGCTGGCAAGCCGGGGATCGGTTGCTTTGCGCGTGCCCAGCGTGATCGTCCCCTCGGAATTCAACGTCCTGATCAATCCCTCACACCCGGAATTCAATCTAGACTGGGTGCAAAAAGGACCTGAGTCCGTGGATATCGATCCCCGCCTGTTTTGAGTGATGACTGTCGCGACTCTCAGCGGCAGCGAGGCTGGAATGAACCGGAAGCTTTCTGCTTCCCCCTGCGGCAAATTCGCGGTAACAGATCAGCACCATGGACATTCTCGGATTCATCAAGGGCGAACTGCTGGAAATCATCGAATTCAACGACGACTCGCGCGACACGCTGTCATGGCGGTTTCCCGACGAGGACAAGGCGATCAAAAACGGCGCGCAACTCATCGTCAGGGAAAGCCAGCTCGCGCAGTTCGTCTATCTGGGCCAGTTCGGCGATTGTTTCAGCCCCGGCAAGCACTCGCTGGTCACCGACAACATCCCGGTGCTCACCAAGCTGAAGGGCTGGAAATACGGCTTCCAATCCCCTTTCAAGGCGGACGTTTACTACGTCACCACCCGACTTTTCACCGGTAACAAATGGGGCACTGCGAACCCGGTGATGATGCGCGACGCGGACTTCGGCATCGTCCGGCTGCGGGCCTTCGGCATGTTTGATTTCCGGATCGTGGACGCTCCGGTTTTCCTCAAGGAAGTTGCCGGCACCGACCACCATTTCCGGCTGGATGAATTCGCCGACACCATGCGCTCGCGGATCGTCAGTGTCTTCAGCGAGGCGCTCGCCTCCTGCGGCGTGCCCGCGCTCGACGTGGCGTCGCGCTACTCGGAACTCGGCGACGCCTTGCTGCCGCTGATCAACCCGCAGGTCACCGCGAAATATGGCATCGAGATCACCAGCTTCATCGTCGAAAACGTCTCCGTGCCGCCGGAAGTGGAGGCCGCCATCGACAAGCGTTCGAGCATGGGAGCCATCGGCAATCTCAACGACTACGTGAAGTTCCAGATGGCCGAGTCGATGACCAAGGGCGGCGATGGCGGCGGCTCCCCCGCGGCTGCCGCAGGGCAGATGGCGATGGGCTTCGGCATGGCGCAGGAAATGATGAAGAACATGCAGAGCGGAACCGCGCCCGCCGCCGGCATCCCCGAACTTATGAGTCCGGCGGAAGCCGCGCAAGTCCTCGGCGTCTCGGAGGCCGACGTGATCGCGTCGATCGATGCCGGGGATTTGAAAGGCAAGAAAATCGGCGCGGCCTATCGGATTTCCCGCGCCGCGCTCGACGCCTTCCTCGCCGAGTAACCGACGCCACCATGGCCGAAGTCAGCGCATTACGAAAACATCCCTGCCCGGAATGCGGCGGGGATGCGGAGTGGAATCCGGCCAAAAAAGCCCTCGCCTGTCCGTATTGCGGCACCGTCCTGCCGTGGACCGACGGCGAAAATCCGCTCGGGGCGGCGATCATCGAGCATGATCTGGAACAGGCGCTTGCCTCGGTCCCACCGGATCACCGCGGACTCCGGGCCGAGAAAAAATCGGTGAAATGCGAGAGCTGCCAGGCGATCAGCATTTTCGATCCCGACCGCGCCGCCCAGCGCTGTGATTTCTGCGGCTCGCCGTCCATCGTCCCGATTGACGACCTCAAGGACGCCGTCACGCCGGAAAGCCTGCTGCCGTCCGTGATCCCCGCCACCCAGGTCCGCGACCAGCTCCGCGCCTGGTATGGCAGCCGCTGGTGGGCGCCGAACAAGCTGAAACGCGCCGCCCTCACCGACACACTGCACGGCATCTATCTGCCTTACTGGACCTTCGACGCGCACGTCGACGCCCGCTGGACCGCGGAGTCCGGCTACCACTACTACGTCACCGAGACCTACCGCGACGCGAACGGGAAAACCGCCACCCGCCAGGTCCAGCGTACCCGTTGGGAACCGAGCGCGGGGGAATTATCCCACTTTTTCGATGACGACGCGGTGCCCGGCACCGTCGGCGTCCACACCGCCCTGCTGAAAAAAGTGGAACCCTTCCCGACGCTCACCGATCTCAAACCCTACGATCCCGCCTACGTCCGCGGCTGGACGGTGGAGCGCTATCAGGTCGATCTCCGCCAGGCCTCGCAGATCAGCAAGCAGCAGATGGACGCCACCATCCACGAACTTTGCTCGCGCGCGGTGCCCGGCGACACGCAGCGCAATTTACAAGTCGAGTCCACCTATCAGGGCCGCACCTTCAAGCACATCCTCGTCCCCGTCTGGCTCGCGACTTATACTTATGGCGCGAAATCCTATCAAGTCGTGCCCAACGGCTACACCGGCAAGATGGCCGGCGAGCACCCGCTGAGCTGGGTGAAGATCACGCTGGCGGTGCTCGCCGCGCTGATCGTGATTTTCATCCTCATCGCGCTGAACCAGCGGTGATCCCGGCTCAGCGACCGACGGACTTGAGGTGAAGATGCAGGATGCGCTTCAGCTCCTCGATGGTCTGCGGCAGCTCGCAGGAACCGTGCGGACCGGGGACGATTTTCTCCGACTTGGCCGTGCCCAAATGGGAACTCCAATAAGGCACGACGCCGTCTGAACTGTTCGGCGTGTCGCCCTTGCCACGGTCGCCGATGATGGAGTGGTGCGGCGCGCGGAAGGGCACGCTGTCGATGGCCTTGAGC
>JBEDKU010000598.1:0-4493 GCA_041172045.1 Verrucomicrobiota bacterium
CGCGGTCGGCCTTGGCGGCGGTTTCGGCCTTGGCGAGGATCTGCTGGGCTTGGGCGATCGCCTCCTGCGATTTCTGTTCGGAGAAGACAGCGGCACCCTGTTTGGCTTCGTTGATCAGGCGGACGGCTTCTTCATTCGCCTTGGCGATGGCCGCGGCGGTGGTCGCTTCGGAGTCCGCGAGCTGTTTCTCGATGCGTTTGAGCTTCTCTTCGCCATCCGCGATCCGGGTGCGGCGTTGTTCCAGCATGGCTTGCACGGGGCCAAAGGCGAATTTCTTCAGGACGAGGATCACCAGGAAAAAATTGACCACCTGGGCGATGAAAAATGGCCAGTTCAGCCCGAAGGTTTTCGAGATCGTCTCCAAGACGCCGGTATGTTCGGCGGCAACTGCTAGCAAGGTGGTCATGTCGTGAAAGATTTCGTGGGAAAAACAGCCACCCGCGCCGGTTTAATGGGCGCGGGCGGCGATGATAATTAGAACGGTACAGCGAATGCGGAGAGGATGAAGATACCCTCGATGAGAGCCGCGAGGATAATCGAGATCACGAGGATCGGGGTAGCGGCTCCTGGATTGCGGCCAGTGGCTTCCGCGGCTTTCGCGCCAAGAATGCCAATGCCGATTCCGCCACCTAACGCGGCAAGTCCTAATGCGAATGCTTTTGTGAACATAGTCTGATTTTAGTTTTGATGTTGGGGTTTCCGGCTGCCTCCACGTTCATGACATGGTCAGGCTGCTGAAAGTGTTAATGATGCTCTTCCTCGCCGTGATCGCAGATCAACTTGAGGAAAATGGCGCAGAGCAAGGTGAAGACGAGGGCTTGAACGAAGCCAACGAGCAGCTCCATGAAGTAGAACGGAAGGGCTGGCAGAAAGGCGAGCCACTTCGGCACCAGCGCCATCAGCGCCTCCAAGGTTTGTTCACCACCGTAGATGTTTCCGTAAAGCCGGAAGGTCAGGGCCACCGGGCGAATCGCGATCGAAATGACCTCCAGCACCCCGACAAACAGGAAGACAGGAATCATCGCCGCGAGCATGAATCCCTTGAAGCTTCCCTTGGGGGCGAAGAGGTGCGCCAGGAAGCCTTTCAGGTTGTTCTCGGTAAGCGCCCAATAAAGCCAAAGGATGGCGAAGCTGAAAGCCATCGCCGCAGTCATGTTGATGTCGGCGTTAGCACCGCGCAGCAGTGGCAGGAATCCCTTGTGGCCCGCGCTATCCACGGTGTTCCAGCCGACGGTTCCCACGCCGGGAATGAGACCGAGGTAATTGCTCACCAGAATGAAAAAGAACACGGAACCGAAAAACCAGAAAACCCGCCTCGTCAGGTGCCCGCCCATCAGGCCGGCGAGGAACTCGTAGAGGGACTCGACCACCCATTCGGCGAAGTTTTGAAAGCCCGTCGGCACCAGCGTCATTTTGCTAGTCGCCGCCCTGCAGAAAAAGACGATCAACCCCACCGCGATCCAGACCATCACCATGGAATTGGTGATCGGAAGGAATTCATTCAAGCGTTGCGCATCAAGCGGCAGCGCATGGTGACCGCCTTCTGCGGCAGCGAATGCCGCGAGGGGAGAGAGAATCCAAAAGGTCGTGGTGGAGAGGATAAAACGCATGCAACAAACCCGCTGACGGCGGGCGCGGGGTCTTTAAAGGATCGCCGCCAACCTCAGCAAGTTCTATTTGTGAAAAATTTCACAAGCCCCCGAAAATCGCCTGTGTAGCAGGGATCCGCTGCCCCGGACCAATCGTTTCCCTACTCCGCCCCCGCCTGTTCAGGGCGATATGATTCACAATGTTGGACACAAGAACATCAATCGACATCCCGCCGGGACTATCAAATCAGGCGGCATGGCACCCACGCCGAATCACGACCTATCAGGTCGATCTCCAAACACTAGAAACGCCGTAATAGTCAAGCGGCCAATGCAAAAAAATCCCTTTATTTTCAATAGATTTTCTCTTGCCAAGGTCCGACGGCGTTCGCACAAACGTCGCTGCCATGAACAAATCTGAATTGATTGAAGCCATCCAAGCCGCTCTCGGAAAGGACGCTACCAAGCGTTCCGCCGACGAAGCTCTCGAAGCCGTCCTCTCTTCCATCGCCAAAGGCGTGAAGAAGGACAAGAAAGTCCAGATCATCGGATTTGGTACATTCGAGGTCAAAAAGCGCGCCGCACGCCAGGGTCGCAACCCGAAGACCGGTGAAGCCATGAAGATCGCCGCTTCCAAGTCGGTCGGCTTCAAGCCGTCCTCCGTGCTCAAAGCCAGCCTGTAACCCGTAAGGAGGCTACGCCACCCTTACACCCCCTAACAAAAAACCAAATTAAACCCCGGTCGGTATGACCGGGGTTCTTTTTTTGAAACGACGCCTGGGTCAAGCCCGCCGGGAGAGCGATTGAAGGTTCTGTGGACAGAACGGCGATCATCCACTAAGCCGTGCCCGCCGCAGTCCGCCTCAAGCTCCATGAAACCAAGAATCACTCTCGCAGAAACCCAGCTCGCCGACGGAAACATCCTTTCCCTCCAGGAGCACGACGGGCGCAAATCCCTGCTCGTCCACGGCCAGCAAATCTGCGGTCCCGCCACCCGCGCCGCCGAAGAAGAACTCGCCCGCCTCGCCTGCGCGCCGTTCCGTCCGGCCCGCCAGCCGCAGATCTGGTTCGCCGGACTTGGCCTCGGCCACACCCTCGCCGCCGTGGCCAAGGAACTCCCGCAAAAGCGCGCCAACTTCATCGTCGCCGAACCGCTCGCCGCCATTCCCGATTGGCACCGCGCGCACATTCCCGACAGCCCGCTGCTTACCGAACCCCGCGTCACGCTGGAAAACGACTGCAGTCCGCAGGCGCTGATCAAACATGCCGGACTGCTGCATGCCATCCTCGTCCACCTCGACGCCTCCCCCACCGGCCCGCGCAACCGCACCTGGGTGGATGAACGCCGCTGGGTTTCCGCCGCCTTCGAAGCCTTGCAACCGGGCGGCCTGCTCGCCATCGCCGGCTCCCGCCACGTTGCCAACCTCACCCGTCGCCTCCAAGGCTCCGGCTTCGAGGTCGCCGAATTCACCGTCCCCTCCTCGCCCAACGCCAAGCGCCCGCGCTTCCTGCCCATCTGGCTCGCCCGCAAAGGCAAAGCCGCGGATTGATCTTTCCCCGGCGGCGTGATTGATTGCGCCGCACTCATGGCCCGCCTCACTCCATTTCATATCATTCCCGCATTGATCGCAGCCGCTTCCCACGCCGGTGAGGTGACCATCGAACTCAGGCCGTTTTCGATCGAGAAATCCTTCACCGCCGCCGCTCTGCCGGGTGGGGATTGTGCGCTCCTGAAAATCGAACCGAAGGCCTGGACGGATTTTAAAATCACCCGGGTCGCCGAACACGGAGCCAAGGTTTCCAAGGGCGATGTCCTGATCCGCTTCGATTCCGAGGACATCGACCGGAAAATCGAAGACACCCGCCGCGAGATCGCATCCGGCGCGCTCGCCCTCGCCCAAGCCGAAGTCGAATCGAAATTCCTCCAGGAAACCGCCCCGAACAAACTGGAGACCGTCCGCCGCGCCGCGGAAATCGCCAGGGAGGAAAACACCTATTTCACCCAGATCCGCCGCAAGGCCAGCGAGGAATCCGCCAGCCAGTCGCTCAAACGCAGCGAGCAGATCCTCGCCAACCAGCGCGAGGAGCTCAAACAGCTTTCCAAAATGTACGAGGCGGACGACATCACCGAGAACACCGAGGAAATCATCCTCGTCCGTCAGCAGGACGCCGTCGCCGCCGCCGAGTTCGCCCTGCGCATGGAAACGCTCGACCACAAGCGCACCCTCGGTGTCACCCTCCCCCGCGAGGCCAAAACCCTCGCCGACAGCGAGCGCGACACCGCCATCAGCCTCAAAAAAGCCGAGACCGAGATCCCCCGCTCCATCGAACTCGGCAAGCTCGCCCTCGACGCCCTCAAAACCACCCATCAGCGCGCCAGACAGTCGCTGACCGAACTCGAGGCCGACCGCGGCCTGTTCGAATTCAAAGCCGCCGCCGACGGCACCTTCTATCATGGCGCCATCGAGAACGGCCGCTGGCTCACCGGCGACTCCATCAAGAACCTCGTGCTCCAGGGGCGCCCGCCCCTGCACGCCGCCTTCGCCACCTTTGTCCCCGGAGCCGCCAAATTGGGCCTCGTCGCCTTCCTCGACGAGGCGACCGCCCGCGCGCTCAAGCCGGATCTCACCGGCACCGCCGGCCTAACCGGCCGTGAGGAGGTGGAAATCCCGGTCAAGATCCTCCAGATCTCCGCCGCGCCCAATCCCGGCGGCTCCTACCGCGTCGATCTGGCAGCCACCTGGCCCAGGGAGCCCCTCGCCGTCACCGGTGCCACCGCGCAGATCCGCCTGATTTCCTATCAGCAAGCCGCCGCCATCGCCCTCCCCAGCAAGGCGCTTGAATTCGGGACCACCGGTTGGACCGTGGAAGTGAAACTCGCCGATGGCAAATCCGAGCGCCGCC
>JBEDKU010000599.1:0-3671 GCA_041172045.1 Verrucomicrobiota bacterium
TTATGGGGAAGCGGTGGGCGGCGGGGCGAAGGGCAATGGGAAATGGGAAAAAAGCGCGCGAGGGCCTGGTGCGGGCGTATTTTTGCGATCAGGGCGTGGGATGCGAGGCGGAGAAATGGCCTGAGGTCTCGCGCTTGTACCGGCGGCTGATGGGACTGGCGTTAGGCAAAAAACCGGGCCGCACGGAGGTGTCACGCGCCGCAAATGGGCTGGCCCAGAGCACGATGAATACGGCGGAACTGCTGGAGAGCGAGGACAACGGCACGCTTTTGAAGGACCTTGGATTGGCAAAAATGCTGCATTCCCGGGTGCGTTATTTTACGGACGGCGTGGTGATCGGCAGCAAGGAGTTTGTGAACGAGGCGTTTGCGAGCGCGCGGGAGCGGTTCGGAGTTAAACGGAAGGATGGAGCCCGGACGATGAAAGGAAGCGGTAGCGGCGCGAAGGGGGTGTTGTGGAGCCTGAGAGATCTGCGGGTCCGGATTTGAAGCGGCGACGGAAGGGGTGGTGACGTCCGCCGCATCCGTCTGCGGTTCCGGGTTGGCCGGAGGTTGGCGGAGAGGCTGGGTGCTCTGGAGAAGATGATGGAGCGCTGATGAATTTCGAGTAAGGAAGCCGATGATGGAGGAGAGTCGAGCGGCAAACTCCGAGGTGCCGGGGGGATGGCTGGAGGGAAATGGTTGTTGTTTGAAACATCGAAGCAAGACCTCGAAGTCGCGGGTTCCGGCGAGTGCGGGTTTGCATTTTCAGAGATTGGGCTAACGTGCGGACGATGCCGCGCAGTTCCTTATGCTTTTTGATGTTTCCCTTGCTGGCCTTGACTGGGTTTCTCAGTGGGTGTGCCACCCCTGTCGGACCGCTGGGGCGGTGGCAGACCACTTCCGTCAAGGGGAACCATGTGGTGACCCGGAATTTGGTCTATACGCCGGCAGATTGGCCGGTGCCGGTGATGGGGGATCTTTATCGTCCGCGGAACGCGCCGCCCGCGCCGGCGGTCCTGCTGGTCCACGGCGGTGGCTGGACGGGGAAAGACGGCCGCTGGCAGATGGACCCCATCGCGGAGAAGCTGGCGAAGCGGGGCTATGTGGTGCTGAACGTGACCTATCGGCTCGCGCCGCGCTGGACCTATCCGGCACCGGTGGAGGATTTGCAACAGGCGGTGAAGTGGATGCGCGCGAACGCGGTGGAGCACGGCATCGATCCGGAGCGCATCGCGGTGTTCGGCTATTCCGCGGGAGGCTATCTGGCGGCGTTGACCGGCTTGATCGAAGGACCGGCGGACTCCCAGATCCGGGCGATCGTGACGGGGGGCGCGCCGACGGATCTGACCTTCTATCCGGGCGGGGATCTGGTGCCGCAGTTTCTGGGTGGGACCCAGCAGCAGATCCCGGAGCGGTTCCGGGAAGCGTCACCGGTGAATTATGTGACGCGGAGCAGTCCGCCGATGTTTGTCTATCAAGGGGAGGGTGACGAGTTGGTGAAGCCCGAGCACGCGTGGGCGATGATTTCCGAGTTGGAGCGGAACGGCGTGCCGCACGAGACCTTCTGGCTGCCGGGGCGGGACCACATCGCGGCGTTCCTGCTGCCGGGGGATTCGGTGAATGCGGCGATCCGGTTTCTCGATCGGGAGATGCGTTGAAATTTAGATTTTCCACGGAATTCCGGCATGGTAATTCATCCTCCATGAAATCGCTACGTTGGCTCGCTCCTTTTGCGGTGCTGATTTTTGTCTGCATCCAGTGTCGTCCGATCGGGCCGCCGGGTGGCGGACGGGATCCGTATCAGGTCCGGCGCGGGCAACGGCCTGCCTTGAAGGCGGAGTCGGTCTCCGGCGGCGGAGGGACGTCGCTGTCGGCGATGCTGCGGCAGGTGAACCTGAAGGTGGACATGGTGCGCAAGGGTTCTTACGGCCGCCGGGGGAGCCGCTCGATGAGGCCGCGCTACATCACGATCCACAGCACGCAGAACTACACGGCGGGCGCTGAAAAACACTCGCTGGCGTTGAAACGAGGCGCCCTGCGGACCGGCCAGCGGCCGGGTTACCTGATCTGGCACTTCACGGTTCAGGACAACATGGCCATCCAGCACATGCCGACCAGCGAGCAGGGCGTTCATGCGGATTTCGACGGACCGGGAAACCGAATGTCGATTGGCATCGAAATGTGCGAAAATCGTGGCAACAGCCGGTCGGCCACCACGGAGCGCACCGCCAAGCTCGCGGCGGTGATGATGAAGCGAAACGGGATTTCCCTGCAAAACGTAGTGCCGCACTATCACTGGCCGCGGCGCGGGAAAAATCCGCCCAACAAGAACTGCCCGCATTTCCTGTTGGATGGCGGCCGCCCCGGCGCGAAATGGCGCGGCTTCCTCGGTCGGGTGAATTATTACTATCGGCGCATCGACTCGTGATGGACGAACCTTTGAAAGATCACGGCAGTCCGGGAAACCGCGAGGTGACGCTGGAGCCGGATGTTTACTACGTCTGCCAGCGTTGCACGGCGTGCTGCAAGTGGCCGGGCGACGTGCGCATCGAGGAGGACGAGGTTTCTCCGATCGCGGAATTCCTCGGGCTGTCGGAGCAGGAGTTTCTCGACCGGTTCACCCGCCTGCGGACGAACCGGCAGGGGCTGTCGCTGATCGAGAAGGAAAACCACGAGTGCGTCATGCTGGACGGCAACGCGTGCCGGATCCACCCGGTAAAGCCGGAGCAATGCAGCGGCTTTCCGAACAAGTGGAATTTCCCAGGCTGGCGTCAGGTTTGTGAGGCGATTCCCGTGCCGGTGAGGAAATAGTTCGTTCGTGAAATAATCCGGAGGCGGAACTCGTTTGGCACTTGGAATAAGTTCTTGAGCCGGGATGTAATGGCGGCCAGACCTCCGCGCGGGCATCCGCTGCTCCATGGATTCTCCGAATAAATACGAAAGGGCGAAGAAGTTGTTCGCCGCCGTTGCGCCATTCGCATGGTTGGCATTGCTCGCGTTCGCGGTGTGGTCGCTGGGAAAGGAGTGGGGCGGCTTCCATCTCGATGATCTGGATGATGCGTTGCGGCGCATCGGCCTGTGGCATGTGGGGATGGCGCTGTTGCTGACGGCGGCGAGCCTGCTGTGCAACGCCTCGCTGGACCTGGTGGGGCTCCGTTGGTTGCAAAAGGACCTGCCGACCGGCAAGGTGCTGGGGACGGCGCTCGTCGCCGGCTCCTTCAGCATGAACGGCGGCGGCACGATCCTCGGCGGCGGAGCGATCCGGATGCGGTTCTACGGTCAATACGGGCTCGGCGGGGCGGAGATCGCCAAAATCACCGGTTTCCTTCTCATCGCCGGTTGGTTGGGCCACGCGCTGCTCGCCGGGTTGATGATGTGCTGGGCGCCGCCGGAACTCAGTTGGCTGCCCCTGGCGGCGGGGCGCGGGATCGGGGCTGCCTTGCTCGTTTCCTGCGGCGCGGTCTGCCTGCTGTCGGTGCGGGGATTCCGGGGGACGCGCCTGGCCTTCCTGCCGCCGTGGCGGATTTTGTTAGCCTCGATGGTGGTCTCCGGGTTCGACTGGTTGTTCGCGGGGCTGGCGCTGAGGGTGTTCCTACCGGCGGAAATTTCCACCCCCGCGTTTCTCGCCGCGACCGCCCTGGGTCAGGCCTTGGGGGCGGCCAGCCATGTGCCGGGCGGGCTGGGCGTGAT